>CADEDX010000790.1 GCA_902826195.1 uncultured Bradyrhizobium sp.
CTGGCCCACCGACGCACCTGTCCGCGAAACCAGCGAAGCCATTCAGGCCGCAGCCGACAAGGGGATCCTCGCGGTCGAAATGGAAGCGGCCGCTCTATACGCCTTCGCCATGGCGACTGGCTGCAAGGTCCTCTGCCTGGCCCATGTGACTAACACGATGGCCCAAAGCGGCGCGGACTTCGAAAAAGGCGAGGACGACGGCACGGTGGATGCACTGGCGGTCCTGGGCAGCATCGTGGGTGCTTTGGCCGAAGGATAGGCGGACATGCCCGGGCGCGCGCCTGCGCGGCCGACGATCTGGGTACTTCCCCGCGGTGCAGCGCCATCGATGACCCATCCTTCGAAACCGGGCAGACGTCGGGAAGATCGCCGAGCCTTCATGGACCTGCCGAACGGCATCGACGATCCGGCTGCGGCTGGAAGCACCTGAACGCCCTGATATCTGGAAGCGCAGATCCGCCTCCGACCGCATCATCTGGCAACCGGGCACTCCAAAGGACGAAGGACTGGTTCCCTCAGATGACATTAGCTGGAGCCAAGGCTCACTCGTTACCTACGCCGACTCCGATCTGAAGCGTCGCGTGAGCAATCCGCTGCGCGGAGGCGACGGTACCATGCCTCTGTTCGTCTTACATGGCACGCGATCGGAGCAGGCGCAGGGAGCCGGTGGGCGCGGGCGACTGCCGACGCCCCGGAACGATGCTGCTCCCGTCGGCAGAGAGCTCGCCAGCGTATGGGAGGCGTCCCAAAGTGGGGGATTGCTGCCCCAGCCTCCATGCCTGCCTAGCCAGGCTGCTGGACGACCTCTGCCAGTATCGCCATTCTCCGCCGTGCAGATGCTCAGCCGCCGCGGTCCATGACCTCACCATCTGGCCCATCGGCTGCCGCAGTAGGCCGATAGCCGTGCACGCCGATGAGGCCTTCCCGTGCAAGTCCAGCGCGCTCCGAACGAGCAAAATCCCGAAAGGAAGCGCCTCCCGCCCGACGATGGGCTGCGCGGAGCGGGCGCCGCTCCGCGGGAGCTACTTACCTGCCCTTCGGGCCGCCCTGATAACGGCCGACATTGCCGCCGACCGATGATGTCGTCGGCAGAGGTGCGGCCGGCGCATAGGCGTCGGATGCGAAGGCCGCACTCGGGTTGGATTGCGCAGGGGCACCGGCTCGGGACATCCTCGCCTCATTCGGCCAATAGCTCTTATCGGTGATGGTCGAGCCGGCGTGCGCCGTCGCCGCTCCGGCAACAAGCGGCAGCACAAGCGAAGTCACAGCGATAAATTTCCTAAACATGGTCCGGCTCCATTCTTTGGAAACGCACCCGACGTGCGCTTCAAGAAGGAGTTCGGTTGATCCGCGCAACGGGTTACAGGATCACGCCGACGTGAAGACCCCTCTCCTCACCACCGCAACAGCCGCGGTCCCAACATTGCCCCCGCGAGGGTGCATAGCGCGATCGTGCCGCCGTACCATACAGCCACGAAAGGCAGCGAATCGTCGGTGCAGTGAAGGGCATAGGCCATCGCGCTGATGCTCCCCGCGACCAGGCCGGCGAACGCGCCTGCCCTGACGAGGTCGGTGGGCGCCGCTCTCCGCGCGGCCCAGATTACCGCGGCGAAGGGAGCGACGGCGATAATCGGTATCGAGACAAGGCATTCGAGCCACTGGTCTCCCATCACCATGCGGTCCCAGTGCGAAGTCGGCGCCATGATCATAACCGCGCCTGCAAGCCCAACGACCGCGACAAACGGCGCCGCCATCAGGGCGGGGGAAACTCTGTATTCGCCCCCCGGCCGCGCAAGCCGCAACAGATAGAGAGCCGACAACGCGAAGACAGTGGTGCTGAACGCAAGCTTTACGGCGACGAAGACCGCCGTCCGGGCCGTCGCCAGGTCGGGCCTCGTCCCGAGCAAGACGATTGCGGCGCAGAGAGCCAATGCTATGCCAACTACCAAAGCGATGCCGAAGCTGCGAACTACAATGCCGCGATCGACGGGGCGGTTGCTTCGGCCCAGCCCGGCTACAAGGTCCTCGGTTTTCATACGTTCGTCTCTCTGCCGATGAGGGTGGCCAATGCCTTCAAACCCCGGTGGATGCTGATCTTCACGTTGGATTCCGACATGCCGTAGCGTGCGGCGGTTTCGGAAACGCTCCGCTCCTCGAGTTTCACGGCTTCGATTGCCTGTCGCGTCCTTTCAGGCAACAAGCTCAGCAGCCGGCCGACGTCGTGCGCGCTCTCGACGGAAACCCGATCATCCGCCGCGATGAGGTCATAATGATCGTCGATCGGGACTTCAGCACGCGAAAAGCGGCTTCGCCGGAGATGGTCGATGAGCTTGTATCGCGCGATCGCATGCACCCAAGGCGTGAGCAGGGTCTCGACGTCATACGTATGACGCTTGAGGTGGATCGCGAGCACGGTTTCCTGCACCAGGTCTTCCGCCTCTTCGGCGCCGCCCCCGCTGCGGGCAAGATGCCGCTTGTAGTAGCCGCGCAGGTGTCGGCTCAGCCTGTCGAGCAAGGCACCGTGCGCGCCCCGGTCGCCGTCCAGGCTGGCCAGCATCAGCGTCTTTAACTCCAGTTCCAAGCTGCTCAAATCCCCTCCACCTTACTTAGTTCGGCTGCGGACGCGATCTGGTTACATTCCCCCGTCGGGCTCGTTGAAATCTTTCGGTACTGCAGGGGCTCTTCCTGCCTTTTCACTGAAGGCCGATAGGGGGCTCTTGTGAATGTGGCGGCTCGAACTCAGTCCAAATGTA
>CADEDX010000791.1 GCA_902826195.1 uncultured Bradyrhizobium sp.
CCATCAGCGGCACCATGCGCATCGAGCTCGACACATACACCACGCCCGCCGCCATCACCGTCATCGAGTACGACCTGAGCGCCGGCGCACTTTCGTTCCTCTTCGACTACAGCTTCCTCGGCACCGTCAGCGCGAGCGCCGCCGACCTCGCGCTGCGCACCCCCGCCGGCGCACTCCCCGCGACGGCCGCCGTGATGCCCGATGGTTCATTCTTCATCGACAGCGTTCCGAATGAAACCGCAGGCACCATCGTCGTCTCCGGCACGGGCGTCGTCGGCTCGCTCGTCACGGGCACCACGCTCGATCTCTCAACCCTGCCGCAGGAGCCGATCCAGATCTCGGGCATCGTCGATGTCGAAGCGGGCACCATCACACTCGCCGTCGATCTCCCGCTGGACAGCTCGGGCACCGACCCCGAATCCGGCGCGACCGTCACGCTCACGGGCAGCGCCACACTTCTCGCCACAGGCCCCGTCCCCGAAGCCAACTGCCCCGCCGACACCAACAGCGACGGCTTTGTGACGCCCGCAGACTTCGGCGCCTGGATCACCGCCTTCAACGCCATGTCCCCCGCCTGCGACCAGAACAACGACGCCCTCTGCACCCCCGCCGACTTCGGCGCGTGGATCACCAACTTCAACGCGGGCTGCTGAGTCCCTCGTTTCCATGTGGCCGTCGGCGCCCAAATCGATTCGCGGATGCGGCTCCCTCGTTCATCGCCTCCGGCGGACCGCCGCCAGCCCCGCGCCAGCCACGACCAAGCTCACGCCCGGCGTCGGCACGACGTTGTAGATATAGGTGAAGCTCATGTCCACCCAGAGTTCTCTCACATAGACGTCGATGAAGCTCGGATCGAAGAACGCGTTTGGGTTATTCGGGTTCTGAACGATCAATGTGTCAAACCGGAGCTCGGACTGAACGCCCGTGGTGCCCGTCCCTATGAACCGAGCGAGAGTGCTCGGATTGTTGAGGCCAAACCACCACGCCCGGTTGTAGATGTTGATGTCCGACTCTGTGAACCCCTCGAAGCCCGGGTCTTGCGCGGAGGCGACGGCGTAGAACCCCTCAAAGTACCCGATCTCATCGAACCCATTCTCGAACGTCGGAATCCATGTCCTGTGGATCTCGAACCGGCTCGCGATCTGCACGCCGGAGTTATTCGAGGCGTACGTCTCGTCATGCAGCATCTCGACCGAGTAGTACACATCGATCCCAACGAGCTCACGCGTGCCGCCGAACGTGTCGAACAACGGCAGCTCGCGGTCGAAGAACGCCACATCCCCCGACTCGGGCTCGCTCATCCTCGCGGCCTCGATCCAGTGTGTCTCGCCGAGCGGCTGATACGCGTGCGCGGACACCGCCGAGAACGATGCCGCCGCAAGAACCGATGCGATACAAACGCTGCTGTGCTGCCTCATCGAAGTATTCCTTTCTCCTGCTGATCCCACGAGACCCCATCACACACGATCGCACGGATGCGTCGGTCCCGATCGCCCGAACATACCGGAACCAGGCGTATAGAACAACTCTTCTGTAGAAACTTCAGTAGATTTTTCATTCCCGCGATGTTTGGGCTTTCACATGCCGTAGAATGCGACTTTCAGGGCGGCAGCCCATCATGCATACCAATGCCAAACAAGGTCCAAATAACAACTCCTCGCCTTGACGCCGACCCGAAGGCGTTTCTCTCGGAGGCGTCCCGGCGGCTCGACGAGCTCCGGCTCGGCGTTCGCTCGCTCATGGCCTCGCTCCCCGCGAGCCGGAGCATCCAGACCTCTGTCGATATCGAGAAATGGTTCGGCCTCAATCGCAAGCTGGCGTGGCAGATCTTCCGGTTCAATCAGACCGGGGACCGCGTGGCCGATGCGCGGTTTCTGCCGTCGAAGGTGTCCTTCGAGAAGTTCGTATCGGCCGCCGAGGCCGCGGGCGCGCAGTTCGGCAACAAGCCGGTCTGCGCCGGGCCGTTCCGCTTCGTCGAGCGCGTGGCGCAGGACCGCATCGTGCTCGAGCGTTTCGCCAACTACTGGGACAAGGCGCGCATCCATGTCGAGCGCGTGGTGTTCCAGCCGATTCCGGACTCCACGGTGCGACTCGCGAACCTGCAGGCTGGCGGGCTCGAGCTGATCGAGCGCGTGGCGCCGACGGATACTCCGCAGATCAAGCGCAACACCAGGCTGATCCTGTCGCTGTCGGACGAGCTCGGCTATCAGGGCCTGACGCTCAACGTCGGCAATGGCGAGCGCGCCAAGGGGCCGATCGGCGACAAGCGCGTACGCGAAGCGCTCGAGCTGGCGATCGACCGCACCATCCTCAACCAGGTCGTCTACAACGGCGACTACATGCCGACGGCGCAGCCGATCCCGCCGGCGAACCCCTACCACATGGCCGGCACCAAGCCGCGCGAGCGCAACATCGAGCGCGCCAAGCAGCTGCTGAAGGAAGCGGGCCATCCCTCGCCCAAGATCGAGCTGATGCTTCCAAACAATCCCGATCTGCGGCAGGTGGGCGAGATCATTCAGTCCATGGTCAAGGAGGCGGGCATCGAGCTGACCCTGCGCGCGACCGAGTTCGCGACCTCGCTCAATGCGGCGGAGAAGGGCGACTTCGATGCGTACATCCTCGGCTGGTCGGGCCGCGTCGATCCGGACGGCAACATCTACTCGTTCTGGAAGACCGGTGGTCCGCTGAACTACTCGAAGCTCGCCAATCCCGAGCTCGACCGGCGCATCGACCAGGCGCGGCCGGTGC
>CADEDX010000792.1 GCA_902826195.1 uncultured Bradyrhizobium sp.
GCAGCCTGGTCGTGGCGAATAGCATCGACCTCGATGTCCGCAGCGGCGTGTTTCATAGCATCATAGGGCCGAACGGCGCCGGCAAGACCACGTTCTTCAACATGCTGACCGGCGCGCTGAAGCCCAGCAACGGGCGCATCATGTTCGACGGCGCTGACGTGACGCGGCTTCCGATGCATGTTCGCGCGCGCCTTGGCATGGGCCGCTCGTTTCAGATTCTCTCGATCTTCCCAAATCTGACCGTGTTCGAGAACGTCCGCGTGGCGGTGCAGGCACACCACAAGGGATCGAGCCGGCTGATCGCCGATGCCTATGCCATCGACGCGATCAACGCCCGGTCCTGGTCGATTCTCGATGCCGTCGGCCTTGCCGATGTCGCAGCCGACCAGTGCGTCAACCTTCCGCACGGCGCGAAGCGCCTCCTCGAGATCGGGATCACGCTGGCGATCGAATCCAAATTGCTGCTGTTGGATGAGCCGCTCGCAGGCCTCGCTGAAGCCGACCGGGTCATTGTCGCCGAACTGATCAAGAACCTCGCCCAGACCCACGGCGTGTTGTTGATCGAACATGATATCGACCGCGTGCTGGCAATTTCCGACCGGATCTCGGTACTGCATCAGGGGCGCATGATCGCCGACGGCAAGCCGTCGGAGGTCGCGGCAAATCCCGACGTGGTCGCGGCCTATCTTGGCGCCGCCAAGGATGGCGCTCAGGCTCCGCCGCCGGCGGTCGAACGCATCGCCCATGCCCAGGCAGCGGTGCTGCTCGAGGCCAGCCATCTGTCCGCGGGTTATGGTGGCAGCACGGTGCTTGAGTCCGTCGATCTTGCGGTGCATAGCGGAGAAGCGGTTGCGCTGCTCGGCCGTAACGGCGTCGGCAAAACCACCTTGCTGCGCAGTCTCAGCGGAACGCTGCCGACCGGCCATGGCGACATCGCGTTCGAAGGCCGGTCGCTCCTGCGGCTGAAGCCTTACGAGATCAACCGGCTCGGTATCTCGCTTGTCCCCGAGGGACGCCGGCTCTTTCCTAACCTGACGGTCACCGAAAATCTGCAGCTCGCTGCGCGTCCGGGCGGAATCGGGCTCGATGGAGCATTCGAACTGTTCCCGCGCCTGCGCGAACGGCGCTTTGCCAAGGGCGAAAACCTGTCGGGCGGCGAACGCCAGATGGTCGCGATCGCGCGCGCGCTGATGGTGCCGAGTAGACTTATCCTGCTCGATGAGCCGTTCGAGGGGCTTGCCCCAGCCGTCGTAAAGGAAGTCATGGACGCGCTCATCAAACTGCGCGGCAAGGTAGCGATGATCATTGTCGAACACCACGCCGATCTCGTCCTGCCCATCGTCGATCGCGCCTATGTCCTGGTCAACGGCCAGATCGCGTTCTCCGGCGACGCCGCAGTCCTGGAGCGGGATCATGATTTGCAGGCCCGGCTGCTCGGCATCGTCCAAGCCGACTCAGCCCAGGCGCGCGGAGCGGCTTAACAATAAGAGAAAAAAATGATCAGCCTCAACCTAACCGGCGCAACGCGCCTCAACATCATCGTCGGTGATCCCATCGCGCAAGTGAAATCGCCTGGCGGTGTGACAAAGGCCCTCGCCGACCGCGGCCATGACGCGATCCTTGTGCCGGTGCAGGTCGACAGCGCCCATCTCAAGGCCTTCCTGACCGCCGCCACTGCACTGCGCAATCTCGACGGTATCATCGTCACGGTCCCGCACAAGTTCGCCTGCTATGAGTTCTGCGCCGGTGCCACCGAGCGATCGCGCCTGCTTGGCTCGGTCAACATCATGCGCCGCCGAGCCGAAGGCGGCTGGTACGGCGATATCGTCGACGGGCTCGGCTTCGTCGGGGCTGTGCGCGCCAATGGCGGCGATCTCGCCGGAAAACGCGCATTGCAGATCGGCGCCGGTGGCGCCGGTTCGGCGATCGCCATGGCACTGGTCGAGGCCGGCGTGCGCACGCTCGCGATCCACGACACGGACGTGGCCCGCAGGGATCAACTGATCGCCAAGCTTAAAACCCTCGGCCTTGGCGAGATCAATGCGGGCACGGCGGATCCTACGGGTTTCGATCTAGTCGCCAACGCGACACCACTCGGCATGAAAGCGTATGATCCGCTTCCAGTCGACGTCTCAAAGCTCAAGCCCGGCACGTTCGTCGGCTGCGTCATCACCAGCCCCGCGGTTTCACCGCTGATCGAAGCGGCACGACGCCGGGGATGCCCCACCTCGACCGGCACCGATATGTACAACGCATTGCAGAATTCGATGCTCAACTTCCTTGCCGCAGCCGACGGATCGAAATAGCCGCCATGTTCAGAGACATCGACGCCATTTCAGTAGACGCCAGTTATGATTTCATCGTGATCGGCTCGGGCGTCGCCGGCATGGCGGCGGCGCTGTTTGCGGCGATTGAAGGCCGCAAGGTCCTCGTCGTCGAACGCACCGAATATGTCGGCGGCACCAGCGCGCTGTCGGCCGCGGCCGCCTGGATGCCGAACACATGCCATTCCGGGACGGTCAATCCCGACGACAGCCGCGAAAAGGTCCGCCAATTTCTCGACGGCGTAGTCGGCAACCACTCCCCTGCGGCCATGCGCGAAGCTTTCCTCGACAGCGCACCAGAAGCGGTCGCAACGCTCGAGGCCAACAGCGAGGTCAAGTTCCGTCCCTTTGCATCCCACCCCGACTATGAACAGCAATTCGAAGGCGCGACCATGCGCGCCCGCGCGC
>CADEDX010000793.1 GCA_902826195.1 uncultured Bradyrhizobium sp.
ACCACCATCATCGCCGTATGGCGCTCCAGCATCAGATTGACTGGTGCGAGGTTGTAAGGGATGGACCGCGGCCGGATATCTTAAGAGGAGGAACGACGCGTATGCGGTCGCGTCGGCGGCCTGTCGAAGGGCCCACTAACAACCGCCCATCGGGCCTGGAGGAATAGTCATGGAAAACAGGATCGCTCTTTTTATCGACGGCGCCAACCTTTATGCGACCGGCAAGGCACTCGGTTTCGACATCGATTACAAGCGCCTTCTCAAGGAATTTCAGGGCCGGGGGACGCTGTTACGGGCGTTCTACTACACGGCGATCATCGAGGATCAGGAATACTCCTCGATCCGTCCGCTGATCGACTGGCTCGACTACAACGGCTACACGGTTGTCACCAAGGCGACCAAGGAATTCATCGACGCGTCCGGCCGGCGCAAGGTGAAGGGCAACATGGACATCGAACTCGCCGTCGACGCGATGGAACTGGCCGAGCATGTCGACCAGATCGTGCTGTTCTCGGGCGACGGCGATTTCCGCTCGTTGGTCGAGGCGGTACAGCGCCGCGGCGTTCGCGTCACGGTGGTCTCGACCATCTCGAGCCAGCCGCCGATGATCGCCGACGAACTGCGCCGCCAGGCTGACGTCTTCACCGATCTCGTCGAGCTGCAATCGAAACTGGGCCGCGATCCCTCCGAGCGCCCCGCCCCGCGCGAACCGCGCCATCACTCCCCGCAATTCCTGCAGCGCGCCACCGCCGTGGCGCCGCGAGGGGCTGGCGACGACGATTTCGACGATTGAGAATGCGGCTATACGCTGCTAGAGCCTCGGTTCTGATTGAAACAGAACCGGGGCTATTTGTTTGGCGCGCGTCGTCGACGCGACCCGGCCTCGATCCCGGATCCGTTGGCCGGCTTTCGCTCGAAAACGCTTTGGAAACATGGCTAGTCTCTCCTCCCGTGACGCCTTCGAACCCGGCCGCGATTGCCCGCTCTGCCCGAGGCTCGCAGAATTTCGCGCAGAGGCGCGCGCCAAACAGCCGGATTGGCACAATGCGCCAGTCGACTCGTTCGGCGATCCAAACGCGCGGCTGTTGATCGTCGGGCTCGCGCCCGGCATGCAGGGCGCCAACCGCACCGGGCGCCCGTTCACCGGCGACTACGCCGGTGATCTGCTGTACGCGACCCTGCTCGAATTCGGCTTCGCCAAAGGCATCTATCAGGCCCGCCCCGACGACGGGCTAAGGCTGGTCGATAGCCGGATCAGCAATGCGGTGCGCTGCGTGCCGCCGCAGAACAAGCCGCTGCCAGCCGAGATCAACACCTGCCGGCAATTTTTGGTGCAGACCATTGCGACCATGCCAAAGCTTCGCGCGATCGTGACGCTCGGACGCATCGCCCATGATTCGACGTTGAAGGCGCTCGGCCTCCGCAACGCCGCCGCTCCGTTCGGGCACGGCGCCGTGCATGACGCGGGCGCCGTCAATCTCTACGACAGCTATCACTGCTCGCGCTACAACACGAATACGCGGGTACTAACGCCGGAGATGTTTCGCAACGTGTTCGCGCAAGTGCGGAAGGATCTGGATTCGTAGGGTTTCGTAGGGTCGGCAGAGCGCAGCGCGCCCACCATTGCCGCCACCGATTTCGGAAAGGTGGTAGGCAGGCTTCGCTTTGTAATCCGCCCTGCCGGCTATTGCCTTTGCCCCTGATAAAATCGGACCCGATAATCCTGCGGCAACACGTGCAGACGGCGGCGGAAAGCGCGCCGCAAGTGTTCTTCACTTTGAAATCCCGCGCGCGCCGCGATCTCCTTGATGCTGGCAACGGATTCTTCCAGCGCCCTGCGTGCGGCCTCGACGCGAAGCTCTTCCACCGCTTTGCCAGGCGTCCGGCCGGTCTTTTGCCGAAATACGCGCGCGAATGTGCGGGGGCTCATTCCTGCTCTTTCGGCCAGACTCTCTACGCGCAAATCACGGCCGAGATTATTCTGCATCCAGGTCGAGATATCTTCGAACGCCCTGTCTTCGGACGACTGCAGTGACAGCGGCACGCTGAATTGGGCCTGCCCTCCGGGCCGCTTCAAAAACACTACCAACCGGCGTGCGATACGCATGGCTTCGCGGTGTCCGAGATCATCTTCCAGCAACGTGAGCGCAAGATCGATGCCTGCCGTCACCCCCGCAGATGTCCAAATTCCGCGGTCGTGAACGAAGACCGGATCGACCAACACCGAAACGTCGGGGTATTGGGCGCTCAGCAGATCGCAGGAGCCCCAATGGGTGACGGCGCGTCGCCCGTGCAGCAGGCCGGCTGCAGCCAACACAAACGTACCGGTACACACGGAGCAGACACGTCTTGCGTTCGGCGCAGCCAGGCGAAACCAGTCGACAAGCCCAGCCTCCGCAGAAGCACGATGAACGCCGGGCCCGCCACCGACGACGAGCGTGTCGATTTTGATGCGGTCGCAATCGGAAAGGGAGGTTGTCATCACCTCCAGGCCGGACGAGGTTCGAACAGGCCCGCCCTTCAACGAGCAGATCTGCCAGACATAGGGCGCACGGCCGGCCTCGGCGCTTTCGCAAGCAAGCTCAAACGCCTGCAGCGGCCCGGCGAAGTCGAGCAGCAGGCAATCTTCGAAGAGAACGAAGACCAGGCGGCGGGCTTGTGAACGAGCCATGAGCGGGCCTTGGCAGAGCAAATCTTGGCAGGAAATGCGTGTACTATGACAT
>CADEDX010000794.1 GCA_902826195.1 uncultured Bradyrhizobium sp.
CGCTCCGATGTACGGTGACAGACAAATTTGTCGGAATAAACGCTGGTAATCCACCAAGATCATATGCCTCTCGACCAGCGGCATGAACAAGGACGATCCAAATGGACGCTGGCTGTTTGCGGCACATTACGGTCCGCCACTCACGCTCGCTATTTTCCTCCGGCGATCCCAATCATGGAGCGCCATTGGCGTTTCACAGCCGCCAAACGCTTCTGCATGATGTTCTACGATTCCCATTTGCCGCAGGTGCAGCCCAGACTTTCCATGAACCATGCCAGCAGAGGCCCGCGCGCATCTTTGGTGTGAGTTTGCAAATAAGCACCACACTTACCGATCGACTGAACACATGGCTCGACCACAATCGGCTCGCCCGCTCCATTTGCACTCTATGCTCGCCAATTCTCACATGAGATCTCGGCAAATCTTTCTCTCTGGGGCATTCTCGTCTTCCGTGCCGATCGAGCAGGTCGATAGAGGGAGTGGCAGCATGCAGGAGAAGGCCAGCGATAAGCTGAACTATCTTGGTCAAGGTTTAGTTTTACCGGGACCAGCATCGTTGAAAACATCGCATCAATTCGTCGGCGCCATTCGGCGGTTAGACGATTGACACATCGGCGCACGACGTGCCGCCCGTGTTACCACGTACTCCCCTTCCTGCTCGCTATCCACCCATCGGCACATGGCCGGCACTCATGCGCGCTGACATGGCGGCCGCATACTTGGATTACCGCGACACAGGTGAACTTGCGCGCGCTCTGGTGCGGGGGGAGGCGCCACCGCCAACTGGCTATCACGGCGTGGGCCGAGCTCGAGAACCAGTTTGGTCGAAGACTGTCATTGACAACTTCGCGACACCGGCCATGGCGTTGAAGCTCGATAGATCGGAAGGTGAGGACCTGGCCTCTCTGGTATGAAACAGCATGTCTTGAAGCTTCCGCGCTATTGCCGACGAAAGCCGTTGAAGGGTTGTCGATGGGGTTACTTTTTTGAACCGCCGACTTGGGCTCGCGCACAGGGCTGCCCCGTCAGAGCTGAAGCGCTAGGGGCGGAACACGTGGCTGCCGTAGGACGCGCCGAGAATGTTCTGTTGCCGGCGTTCGACAGCTGGCGCTCAGGAGGATTAACCGACATGGTTCCAGCTACTCTTGTGCCAGGCACTTTCGATTGGCTGGTTAGTGTATTCAAGGGACATCAAAAATGGAAAGAGATTGACCACAAAACTCAGCGCCTCTACGAGAGAGGCTTGGCACTTTTCGCCAACCACAAGCTGAAGGATGATAGCCGCGCTGGCTCGAAGCAGATTTCCGACTTCACTAAAGCATTCGTAGACGCAGTCTATGTAAAGCTGCTTGTCGTGGACGACGTAGATGCAGATGGAAACATCACGAAGCGCGAACGCCGTCGCTCTGCAAATGCAGCCATGACCGCTTGCAGAAGGGCCTGGTTTGTTGGTCACCGTGCTCATGAAGCAAAAGTGCCACTGATCAATCCGTTCTCGCGAATGGGCCTGAAAACACGCACGCCCGGCCGACCCTTGCACGAAACGCCTACGGCGACCTGGCAAGAACTCATTGCGTTCAGAATGGCAGCAAGGAAACTCGGATACAATTCGGTGGGAACGGCGGCGCTTCTGACTTGGGAATGGTTGCAGCGCCAGGAGCACGTGTTCGGCGCCTTTGAAGTCTCGCACTATCGACCGAAAGAGCGGCCGAACAGCGTGAAAATCGTGCATCCTAAGAATGGCGAGGAAGCCTGGTGGCCCCTGTTTGACGAAACCGGCGAGCCTCTGTTTCCCGAATTGATGGCGGAGCTCGACGCAATCAAGGAAACGACCGTTTCAGGACTGATTTTCCGACGCGATCATAAGCATCGAAGGTCACTTACTTCGCTGCCATGGATTACCGGACGCAAGGATCTGCGTTACCTCCGCAGCGTTGTAAAGAAGATCGTCGCCGCAGCCGGGATTCGAACTGAACTCTCGTTTACCTCCTTCCGTCACGGCGGCTTTACCGAAGGTGCCGACAGCGATCTTACAGATGCAGAGTTACGCGCCGCAGCACGCCATCGATCGACACGCCAACTACCTACATATGCCAAGCGTACGCGCAAACAACTGATCTCGGGTTCTAAGAAGCGCCGTGAGGAACGAGAAAAAGCTGCTCTCGTCCCCTCTCGGATTGACACCTAACGGGCATGTCGCTGCTCAATCTTATGGGCTCATTCCAGGATACACATGGAAAACGCGGCCAAACTACTTTCCTGGCCACAATGGCTTGCGCTTCTCACCGAAGGCCTTGAGGCCTTCCTTGGCGTCTTCCGTCATCGCCAACAGCGCGATCTGGCTTTCGGTATAGGCGATGCTTTCGTCAAACGACATCGAGGCAATCGCGCGCATGGCATATTTGCCGCGCCGGATCGCCGTTGGCGACTTGTCGACGATGCGGTTGACCAGCCAGTCGACCTTGGCGTCGAGTTCGGCCGCCGGCACCACGTAGTTCAGGAGGCCCGCTTCCTTTGCGGTCTTCGCGTCGAACGGTTCGCCGGTCAGTGACCATTCGCTGACCTGGCGCTTTGGGGCGATCGACTGCAGCAGGCTCAGCACCTGCATCGGGAACACGCCGACCTTCACCTCGGGCAGCCCGAAGATGACATGATCGGCAGCCACCGCCATGTCGGTCATGCACAGTAGTCCCATTCCGCCCGCCATGCAGACGCCCCCTA
>CADEDX010000795.1 GCA_902826195.1 uncultured Bradyrhizobium sp.
CTGACTTCGCAAAACAAGCCAGCAGCTTGGCATCGTCAAAAATCGCCGCGCGGCCGGACAGCCGCAATGTCTCGCCGGTGCGGGGACGCAGGAAGATCATGCCGATGCGGCCGGTCTCGATGATGTTCTGCAGGCCGAAAGCGAGGTTGTTGCCGGCCCGTTCGGGCAGCAGAACCGTCCTTTCGTTTTCTACGTGGACGAAGCCCGGTTCGTCGCCCTTCGGCGACACCTCGATCGGCCCGTCGTGGCCAGCGGTGGCCACCAGCGCGAACGGACAGGTGCGAAGAAAGTCGATCGCCTGCTCATCCAGGAAGGGAAGGATCTTGGCCTTGGTGGTCTCGCGCGGCGCCCCGAGAACGGTTCTCAGTTGCTCCACGGTTCTGAGCTGGCTCATTGGCGATTCCGTCGGTGAGGTGTGCCGGACTGTTCTGTTCCTGCACAAGACCTAGCACGCCCCTCCTGACACCGTTGTGGCCAGAGCAGGCACCGCAAACAAGAATCCCTTTAACAAAAAAGGCCTGCCGTCATTGGCGACGGCAGGCCTTTCCGCAACGCGAGGCGCGCTCTTTTAAGAAACTACCTCGGCGGTGACGTGGCCGACGCCGGCGCCGGTCAGGCCGATCGCGCGGGCGGCACCCTTGGACAGGTCGAGCACACGTCCGCGGATGAAGGGGCCACGGTCGTTGACGGTGACAACGACGCTCTGGCCGCGATGGGTCACCCGCAGCTTGGTGCCGAACGGCAGCGAACGATGAGCTGCGGTCATGGCGTTCTGGTTGAAGCGCTGACCGGAGGCGGTCCGGCTGCCGGATTCGTTGCCGTAATAGGAGGCCTTGCCCGCGAAGCTGCGGCCGCCCGTCGAGCCGATCGAAGCATTGGCGTTGAGCCAGCTGCTGGTGTCAGTCGACTGGACCTTGGCGTGATGAGAATGATGGCGATGGTGCCTGGATTTGGCGGACGCCTCGGAAATGCTGCCGCCGATCAGGAGAGTTGCGGCGATCAAGGCGAGCGCCGTACGCGACGGGCTCAGAGTTCCCGGCGCCAAATTATTGGTATTCAACATTAAACTAGTCCCTCAGATAGTATTGCCACATGCATGGCAAATGGAACCCCCGTCCCAGTTTCAACTGTTGCCGTTTGGTCAGGCAATGAGGCATGAATTGGGCAGTAGATCCGTATTTTCCCGGACTGAAACATCTTGTTACTCAGGTCAAGTAGTCAGGGATGTTCCGTAATCTTGCACGTTAATAGAATTTTAACGAAATTAATACTTACGTTTACTGACGAATACAGTCATCGCTCGATACGGAAAGATTTAGGCAAGTAATGGCCAAATGAAGCTGATCTGTCAGTTTCGTTCCGCAATTGCGTCTCATGGCAGCCATGCAAATAAGACGGGATCAATTTTTCCGTCGGCGGCGTGCGCCACGAATCTCGCGGTGCCGGAGGCAGCCATGTTCCGGAAGGTTTCGGCGCGCTGGTCTCAGCCAAACAGCGCCCCGCCGGAGCTGAAAATAGATGCGCGACAAGCCGTCGTTCCGACACGCGGTCATGTTGCAGGTGCGCGGCTGCCATGCTAGCAAAGCCGCGATTTTAACGGTCCCGGCACCCCGCGTGCCGGTCGAAAATCGAAGTCCCGCTTGAATTCCAAGGGCTTGGATCGCTAGGCGCCGCTACCCGTGGCGACGGTTTTTCCCTTGCGAGTTTGACAGCTGAAAAGAGCGAAGTCTGTGGCTGCAGAAGATCCGTCCGTCTCGGGAGTGTCCGGCCGTTATGCTACGGCCTTGTTCGAACTGGCGCGCGAGGAGAAATCCGTCGACGCCGTCAAGGCGGACCTCGAAAAATTCGAGGCCATGCTGAACGAAAGCGCCGATCTGAAGCGCCTGGTTCGCAGCCCGGTTTTCTCGGCAGAAGTGCAGGCCAGGGCGCTCAACGCCGTGCTCGACAAGGCCGGAATTTCCGGCACGTCCGCCAAATTCCTCAAAGTCCTGACCGCCAATCGCCGGCTGTTCGCCGTTACCGACGTGATGCGCGCCTTCCGCGCGCTGGTGGCGAAGTTCAAGGGCGAAGTGACCGCCGACGTAACCGTCGCCGAACAGCTCAGTGACAAGAATCTCGACGCGCTGAAGACCGCACTGAAGTCAGTGACGGGCAAGGACGTCGCGCTCAACGTGAATGTCGATCCCTCGATCATCGGCGGCCTTGTGGTCAAGCTCGGCAGCCGCATGGTGGATAGTTCGCTTCGCACCAAACTCAATTCGATCAAGCACGCGATGAAAGAGGCAGGCTGATGGACATCCGCGCCGCGGAAATTTCCGCGATCCTCAAGGACCAGATCAAGAATTTCGGCCAGGAGGCTGAAGTCACCGAAGTCGGACAGGTGCTGTCCGTCGGTGACGGTATCGCCCGCGTCTACGGTCTGGACAACGTCCAGGCCGGTGAAATGGTCGAGTTCGAGAACGGCACCCGCGGCATGGCGCTGAACCTCGAAACCGACAACGTCGGTATCGTTATTTTCGGCGCTGACCGCGAGATCAAGGAAGGCCAGACCGTCAAGCGCACCCGCGCCATCGTGGACACCCCGGTCGGCAAGGGCCTGCTCGGCCGCGTCGTCGACGCGCTGGGTAACCCGATCGACGGCAAGGGTCCGATCCAGGCCGAGAAGCGCATGCGCGTCGACGTCAAGGCGCCCGGCATCATTCCGCGCAAGTCGGTGA
>CADEDX010000796.1 GCA_902826195.1 uncultured Bradyrhizobium sp.
AGATGCGGGCGCAGAACAGGCCGTCGCGCTCCGGCTTGAAGGTGCGGTAGTTGATGGTCTCCGGCTTCTTGATCTCGCCGTAGGACCAGGACAGAATCTTCTCCGGGGACGCAATCGAGATCCGGATCTGGTCGAAGACCTGGGCCGGGGTCGTCGGATTGAAGAGATTCATAATTTCTTGGTTCATCGTCTTCTCCTCGCGTGCCGATCGTCACCGGCAGCAATTTCGAAACTTTTTTCAGCCGCGCGCCCTGCTCAACGTCCGAGCGGAGCGCGAATGCCCGGCCGATCCGCGCGAAGGTTCGCTTCGCGCTTCGGCCGGACATGCAATCTCAAGCGTTACTCAGCCGCCTCGGACGTCGGCGCCGGTCCCACCTTGGAATTGTGCAGGTCGACGTTGAGGCCGAGCGAGCGCATTTCCTTGACCAGCACGTTGAACGATTCCGGGATACCCGCCTCGAACGTGTCGTCGCCGCGCACGATCGCCTCGTACACCTTGGTGCGGCCGGCGACGTCGTCCGACTTCACGGTCAGCATTTCCTGCAGCGTGTAGGCCGCGCCGTAAGCTTCCAGCGCCCACACCTCCATTTCGCCGAAGCGCTGCCCGCCGAACTGCGCCTTGCCGCCCAGCGGCTGCTGGGTAACGAGCGAGTACGGACCGATCGAACGCGCATGGATCTTGTCGTCGACCAGATGGTGCAGCTTCAGCATGTAGATGTAGCCCACCGTCACCTTGCGATCGAAGGCATCGCCGGTGCGGCCGTCATAGACGGTCGACTGGCCGGAGGCGTCGAAGCCCGCGAGCTTCAGCATCTCCTCGATGTCGGCTTCCTTGGCGCCGTCGAACACCGGCGTTGCGATCGGCACGCCGTGGCTCAGATTCTTGCCAAGCTCCATCAGCTCGCTGTCGTTCAGCGACTTGATGGTCTCGTCGTCGCCATAGATCTTCTTCAGGGTCTCACGCAACGGCTTGAGATCCTGCTTCTGATAGTAGGCGTCGATGGTCTGGCCGATGCGCTTGCCGAGGCCCGCGCAAGCCCAGCCGAGATGCGTCTCCAGAATCTGGCCGACGTTCATGCGCGAGGGCACGCCGAGCGGATTGAGCACGATGTCCGCATGCGTACCGTCCTCAAGGAACGGCATGTCCTCGATCGGAACGATCTTGGACACCACGCCCTTGTTGCCGTGACGGCCGGCCATCTTGTCGCCGGGCTGGATCTTGCGCTTCACCGCGACGAAGACCTTGACCATCTTCATCACGCCGGGCGGCAGTTCGTCGCCGCGCTGCAGCTTTTCGACCTTGTCGAGGAAGCGCTGTTCAAGGCCCTTCTTCGATTCGTCGTACTGCTTCCGCATCGCCTCGATTTCGCTCATCAGCTTGTCGTTCGGCGAGGCAAACATCCACCACTGCGACTTCGGATATTCCTCGAGCACGGCGCGCGTGATCTTGGTGTCCTTCTTGAAGCCCTTGGGACCGGCGATGCCCTGGCGGTTTTCCAGAAGCTCGGCAAGGCGGCCGTAGACGTTGCGGTCCAGAATCGCCTGTTCGTCGTCGCGGTCCTTGGCCAGACGCTCGATCTCTTCCCGTTCGATCGCCAGCGCACGCTCGTCCTTGTCGACGCCGTGCCGGTTGAACACGCGCACTTCGACGATGGTGCCCTGCACGCCCGGGGGCACGCGGAGCGAGGTATCGCGGACGTCGGAAGCCTTTTCGCCGAAGATGGCGCGCAGCAGCTTTTCTTCCGGCGTCATCGGGCTTTCGCCCTTCGGCGTGATCTTGCCGACGAGGATGTCGCCCGGGTTCACTTCGGCGCCGATGTAGACGATGCCGGCTTCGTCGAGGTTCTTCAGCGCTTCTTCCGAGACGTTCGGAATGTCGCGGGTGATTTCCTCAGGGCCGAGCTTGGTGTCGCGGGCCATCACCTCGAATTCCTCGATGTGGATCGAGGTGAAGACGTCGTCCTTCACGATCCGCTCCGAGAGCAGGATCGAGTCTTCGAAGTTGTAGCCGTTCCACGGCATGAACGCGACCAGCACGTTGCGGCCGAGCGCGAGTTCGCCGAGATCGGTCGAGGGACCGTCGGCGATGATGTCACCCTTGCGGACGATGTCGCCGACCTTCACCAGCGGACGCTGGTTGATGCAGGTCGACTGGTTAGAGCGCTGGTACTTCATCAGCCGGTAGATATCGACGCCCGACTTCGTCGGATCGAGATCTTCGGTGGCACGGATCACGACGCGTGTGGCGTCGATCTGGTCGATCACGCCAGAACGGCGCGCGGCGATCGCCGCACCCGAGTCGCGCGCGACCACGCCTTCCATGCCGGTGCCGACGAACGGCGCCTCGGCGCGAACCAGCGGCACCGCCTGGCGCTGCATGTTCGAGCCCATCAGCGCGCGGTTGGCGTCGTCGTTCTCGAGGAACGGGATCAGCGCCGCGGCGACCGAAACCAGCTGCTTCGGCGACACGTCCATGTAGTCGACCTTGTCGGGCGTGATCGGCAGCACTTCGCCGGCGTGACGGCAGATGATCAGGTCTTCGGTGAAGCGGCCCTTGGCATCGAGCGGCACGTTGGCCTGCGCCACGCGATAACGGCCCTCCTCCATCGCCGACAGGTACACGACCTCCTCGGTGACGCGACCGTCCTTGACCTTGCGGTACGGCGTTTCGACGAAGCCGTACTTGTTGACGCGCGCGAACGTCGCCAGCGAGTT
>CADEDX010000797.1 GCA_902826195.1 uncultured Bradyrhizobium sp.
CTGTGAATGATCCCGCGACGTAGACCAGTGGTGCCGCCAATTGGCCTGCACGGTGCCACAGAGGAATTGTAGCGAGGAAAGTGGCAGTCAGAACATTGATCGTGGCAAGTGTCCACAGACCCGCGGCAGCATCGTAAATGGCGTATCCGGAGACGAAGATGGAGCCACCGAGAGCGGTGGCATTGAGGACCCTCAGTCCGCGCGCTACCTTCTCTGGGTATCGGTCGGTACCGAAGGCGATCAGTCTCAAAAGCCAGAGCATGGTTCCACTATGTTCACATCTGCCGATCCAGCATCGCGTGGACGGCGCCCAACAGAATGTGCGTGCTTGGGCCGCTCATTTTACCGTCAACTACGTGAGAAAATCAGTGAAGTTCAAAAAAGGCGAGCGCTGCGCTGTCGAAAGCGTCGGGCTTCTCACCGGGAACGGTATGAGAGCTGCCCTCAATTATCGCCCGTTTATAGTTTGGTATGCAGAGCGCCAATTGATCGATGATGCGGTAGAGAAATTTCGGACTGATCTCGCCATCTGTGAACAACGTTGGTGCAGTTATCGCCTTTCCCATCTCACAGGTAAAAACAGCTCTGGGCCGCTGAGTGGTGGCGTCTGCCTGGTAGGACGCGACGTTATCCCGGTTCATCTTCTTGTCGGCATCCGATCGGCGTTCGTAGGCGCCGGGGCCGCCGACCCCGTTCACGAACAAAGGTATGCCGACGTCGATATTGCCGACTTTCAATGCTTCTCTTCCCGGGCCGACGCCCCTGCCAAAGGACTTCGGCTCCTCCTGGAGCACCAATCAAAATTCCCGTAGCAGGTGGTTCATTTAGCACAAGGCTCACGACCATCTCAGGATTTGATGCGGCAAAGAACAAAGCAGCATGCGCACCTGATGAATGACCAACTATACGAACTTTTTTCAGACCCAACGCCCTTACAAACGCTGCGAGATCTTCGCCGTGCGCGTCGGCCGCGCTATCGGGCATTCCGTCGGGACTTACTTCATTAGGATAATTGTTGCGGCGGCTGTAGGCGATGGCTCGATAGCGATCGGCAAAACGGGGCAGGTGTCCAGCCCACATCCGATAGTCCTGCAAGCCTCCATGCACAAAGATAATTGGTTCACCCGTCCCCATTTCGATGTACGCAAATTCCGTATTATTCGTTGAAATACGCTTTGTCTCCTGGGCTTCGGCCAAGACGCTGATTAAAGGCAAGATGGAAAAGGTCAGCAAAATACTTTGAAACATTGCGCTCTCCTTCAGTCTGCACTTGGAAGAGTAGCATCCGAGTTGCGGCGATTTTGTCAGGCAACTCACATTGATGGAAGCGAAAATCCAGACATAATCGTGGCTGATGACCGGGATCGACGCCTTCTTTTTTGGCTCATCGCCAAGGCCAGGACTTACCTGATCATCCGCACTAGGATCACGGAATGTACTGAGCGCACAAAAACGTCTGTAGGAGTTTTTAACGACATACGTTTCTTTTATTTCAAAAATTTACCCTTTTACGCCGACGATATTTCGACGCGCGCCGTGGCAAGCGCCTGCTCGGGAAAGCCAAGCGGCCACAGCCCGCGGCCGAAGTGTATGGATTGCAGGCTGCGTCGTGGCCACTATACAGGAACATATGGGCACGGTGCGCGTCCGGTCGATACAGCACCCATCCGGCTTCGAGATGCGTCCGGCACGCGGATAGTTCCGGGAGATAGAGGAGTGTCGTCCATGCGGCATGATGCGCCTGCAGGAGGAGCGCTGGATCGGCGCTCTGCCGAGCGACCGCGAACAACCCGTCCAATAGGCCGCGAGCCGCCTCGAACTCGCAGCGCTGTTGGTAAACAAGCCACAGCCCCCAGTTTACGGTAAAGCGCAGCGCTACATCGCCGACTTGCTGACACAGGTCGCGTGCGCGCAGGTAAGCTTGCTCGACCTCCGGCGCCGAATAGCTTTTTGTGGCGATCAGCACCGGCGCAAGCACGAGCTGCAAGGCCTCGCAGCGGGCACGCTCCGCCGGATCAGAGAATGAAATTCACTGAAGATGTGCCGATCAGCTCGATGACCTTGTAGACACTCTCAGCCATGGTGCAACGAGGCAGGACGCAGGGGTGCCTCCGCCGCGATACGACCTAACATCGGAAGGCGCATCATGAATAGGATGCAGCGCACCAATACGCGATCAATGTCCGCCCAAATAGAAAGGCCGGGCGGCATACGCCGTCCGGCCTTTGACTAAGCTTGGCAGCAAAGCCACGCTTTATTCTGTAGTGTACTTGAACTCCGGCATCGACTTCAGCTGATCCTTGGTAGCACTGAACACGGCGTGATCCGGATACCAAGGATTTTTCTTCGGCGCGGCCGCTGGCGTGGTGCTCGCAGCGCCGGTCGTCGTCGTGCTCGAAGGCCTAGTCGCAGGCGGCGCGCCCGCGGCACCGGTATAGGCGATCGGATCATCGACGAATTTCACCTTGTCCAAGGGCACCGCGACCAGATGCTCGCCGATGCCAAGGAATCCGCCGACGCCGATCACCACGGCTTTGATGTCACCGCTCTTGTCGGTCAGCAAGTCATTGATCGATCCGATGCTCTCGTTGCTGTCGTTGTACACGTTGAGCCCGACGAGCTTCGAGATACGCCAGTTACCCTTCGCCGACGCTACATCGGACGTTGATGCCGGCGCGGCCTTGGTGGTGTCAGTTGTAGCGGAAGGCGTCTGCG
>CADEDX010000798.1 GCA_902826195.1 uncultured Bradyrhizobium sp.
CACGCTGATGCTGGTTCTCGGGCTTTCGGGTTGCGGCAAAGCCCCCGAAGCAAACCATAGTCCAATGGTTAGCGCGATCCTTGAGCGTGTCGGTGGAACTGGCGCGTTCGTTGATGCAAGCACTGCCGAGCGCATGGCGATCCGGCACACACCCAGCGGCCTGGTCTGCCCATTGGCAGCCGACGGCGCCTTCGATCTGGAGGCCTTCCCGTCGGATGCCGGGAATCCAGGGGCGTCCTGCTCGCACGCCGTCAAGGATGTTGCGACAACATTGGTGGCTGTCCGCTTTGGTCCCGAAGCCAATCTTGATGCCGTTTTCAGCGAAAGCGTTGCGTTCAGCTCCGGACAGAAGCCTCCACAAACCTGGTCCGGCGCCCCAAGCGCTGCTGATCTGGCTTCACCCGAAGGCCTGCCCCACTTCCGGATCGCCCGGCTTCAGGTCACCATGGCCGAGGAAGAGCGCTATGTCCGCGTAGCCGTCAGCGAAGCACGCGGGTGGTACGTGCAGCAAATCGTCTCAGCGCCGATCGGAGAAGCCGAGAAAGCTGAGGCGGCCGCAGGCGTGGAATGGCGCCAGCTGCTAAGGGACTTCGTTGGTAAACCTTGAACCATGACGTTGAACCCGTTGGGTAGCTTATCCAGAGCTGACCTTTTCCAGCTTCGAATGGCCCAAGTTGGGGAGCAAATCACCGCCGCCGACAGCGCTTGCACGAAGAAACAGGCGCCCACCACTTCTAGGTGTCGAGCCAGATCTTCACCGAACCGCGACGCTTCAGCGCAGGTTCGTCAGATAATCAGGCATGGCCGCACTTCGAAGCAGGGGCAGTACGCTCATCCACCAGCGAAATTACAACGGATTCGCGTGGTAAATCGCATCCCGATTTGTGCACCAGAGCCCGACCAAATGGTTACCGGTCCAAGCCTACGCTTGAGCAAAATCAATTCGGTCTGCGCAGTTCAGGTTCATTTCAGCTAGTGCTGATACAAGGTTGTATCGACCGGCATTGGACCAGCTGGTGGACGTTTTTACCGATTACATGGCGGGGGCGCTATCGTGAGCAAGATGTGGAGCTGGCACAGCCCTGACGAAATCGTCGGAGCGCTGGAACAGGCGTCGGCGATGATCGAGTCAGGCGCGACCGTTTCCGCAGCGATAGCGACAGTGGGCCTTGCGAGTGCGACCTATTTTCGGTGGCGCAAGAAGTATGGCGGCCTCAGCCAGGCCCGCCTCCAAGAGATGGCGGAGCTGAAAAAGGAAGTCTCCAAGCTTCGTCGCGCCCTCGCTGAACTCGAAAGCGAATAAGTCCAATCGCGCGTTTCCATAGTTGAAGTGAGCGGCACTCTTCAGTCTCGGCGCAAGTTTCGCCTGCTCGAAAATTCGCTCAAAATTTGAGTCTCTCCGCTGCGCCTTTAACTAGGTTAAGCGGCACGCGACCGCACAACGCTTGCAGACTCTGCGCGCGTCGGCGCCACCGACAAAATAACGCTATTTATCGACCCGGCTGCCGCGATAATTGATGCACGCACAACGACTTCTGTTGCGACAGCAACAATATTTATCGCGAACGCTTCCTATTCTCCGTGGCGTAAGTAATATGGTGCTCTCAGCCAAGCCTCCATCAAAGAGATGGCGGAGGTCAAAAAGGAAGTCTGCAAGCCCCGTCACGCCATCGCTTAAATTGAAAACCAACAGGTCGAATCGCACGCTTTCCCGATTCAGGCGAGCAAAGCTCTTCAGTTTTGATTCAAGTTTAGCCGATTTTGGAATTCGGTCGAAATGAGAGTCTTCTCGCTGACACTTTAGGTCTATCGAGCTACACGCGACCGCGACACGTTTGCAAAGTGTACGCGCACCGGCGCTAACGGACAGAGTTAACATCGCGTTTACTTGGTATCGCGGCGGTTGCAGAATCCGAGACTCCGCAAACACCGGGAAGCAGCGAGCTTCCATTCGATACATTAGACATCGCGCGCCCCGATTCAGTAACTCTCAATTTGGTTCCCCGGTCGGGAGCCTCGTCCCAACAGAGTTACTGCACTCTGATGAATTGCGTTGAGCCAAGCATCCATTTCAGGCCTGTAATCCGCGGGGTGCACTGTTGGGTGTCCCTGACGAAGTTTCATTCGTCGCGAGTGGTGGTCTCGGGGATTTCAAATGGCGCGTTTCAATCGGCTCGACCTTAAGCACGTTCTCAAGCAGATTCAGATGGCGGAGGCCGCACAGGATCCTCTCAGCCCCCACCTGGCCTTCGGATTGCGAACAGTTCGCGGCTTCAACAACAATACAGTCCCGGGAAATGACCTGTTCGGCGCCGCCGATCAGCTCTTCCCGCGCGTCGGCGTTCCCGTGTTTCAATCAGCCGAGGCTAAGCCTGCAGATTTCTTTGGACCGGGCGATCCCGCAGGCGAAACGACAACTTCCTACCTGCAGACCTCGGGACTTGTCTTCGACAGTCAACCGCGCACGATCAGCAACCTCATCTCCGATCAAACCGCCAACAACCCCGCAGCACTCGAGGCGCAGGCGGCGTCACAGCCGGGCGCCGGCTATCTCTATTCGCACCGGTCGCCGATCAACCCGGACTTTAACCCCACGCTACCGGTCGGCCCTGACAACCAGCCATTCCTTGCGCCGGTCGCCAGTGTCGCCCTTCCCCCTGCCGTGGACGCCTCGGGAAATCTCTTCATCGCGAACGTCACGCCGGACGC
>CADEDX010000799.1 GCA_902826195.1 uncultured Bradyrhizobium sp.
TTTGCGGCGCGCCGTTGACGGCTCCTTGCAGCGTCTGCGGCTGGAGCGCATCGATTTGTATCAATTCCATGCGCCCGACCCCAACGTGCCATTTGCTGAGTCAGTCGGAGCGTTGGCCGATTTGCAGCACGTCGGCAAAATTCGTCACATCGGCATTTCCAACGTTACAACTGCGCAGCTGGAAACGGCGCGTTCGATCACACCAATCGTGTCAGTTCAGAACGAATACAATCTGCGAAACCGAGCCAGCGAAGACGTACTCGCCATGTGCGAGCGTTTTGGAATTGCTTTCCTACCGTGGTATCCGCTGGGTGGCAAACGCGGCCTGAAAGCTCGCAAAGTAGAGCAGGTCGCCTCGCGTCGCGGCTTCACGCACGCAGCCTTATCCCTTGCTTGGCTGCTCGCCAAATCACCTGTCATGTTGCCAATCCCCGGCACGCGATCCATTGAGCACCTTGAGGATAATGTGCTTGCGGCGGCCCTCAAGCTGATACCAGAAGACCTTGATGATTTGGAATGACGATGTACAAAGGGTCGAGGAAAAAATAAGCAGTCGCGCCGTCTGCTGGTGGGTCAGATTCAGAACTCTCGGCGCGCAATTGGGAAGTCCGCTTCGCCATCAGAAATACCGCAGTCCAGTTGTCCCGTATTACTTGCATATCCGCCGCGATTTAAGCCTTGCGTTGTGACCGGAACCGTACACTACGGCCTCAGCGGGTGCCGCGTTGCCCACATCACGGAGGGGCGCAATGCAAACTTTCGTACATAACGAAAATATGGCGCGATATCGCAGGCTCATTGCGATTGCTGAAGGCGATCCGATGCGCGATGAAGCGCGATATAAGATGCTATTGCGGCTGCTCGCTGATGAAGTGGCGACGGATGCGCAGCCAATGATCGGTAATCTGCCATCAGATGCGGATGAGAGCCGCGCCGAAAAGCCACGCTAGCCTCCGTTCGCCGCCATCCAGAACCCACACGCAATCATTGCCGCGCCTGCTATGACGAAGCCTATTGAGAACCAATAGAGATAATCGAACGATGTGAACCGAGTCATGCCCGCACGTTATGCAAAGCACCGGCGCTAGCCCTTGTTTCAGATCAAATGCCGTCACCAAAATTGCCAAGTTCTACTCACGCTGCCTCGCTTCGCGGATATTGCAGGCCAAGTTCTTGGCAGCGGATGATCTCGCCGTCGCGCGTCAACACCGATTTGAGGTGATCGCCGGCCGAGCCCCAGACCGAGAAGATGTTAGTTTTGACTAGCGGGAATTCGCTGTGATGCTCGATACCGCAAAGATGTAATAGCACCAGGAACGCGCCAAGCTCGGCTTCGACTGTAACGGTTTCGTTTTCGTCGTAGGCCCTTCTAATCAGCTCGATCTCGCCCAACGTCAGCATCACCGGCTTGCCGCGCTCCGGTCCAGCCGGCCGCACGCAATACCTTTCAATCCAGTCGGCGTTGCAGCGTCCGCGTGTCTTGCGGCTTGTCATGTTTCGTCCTCCGACTTCGCATCCCATGGAAACGGACCTTCCGGCACTTCGCGTCGGGCCACGGTCTTCGGATCGCTTCGCGCTGATGGTGTGAGCCTCAGTCTGGTCGCCAACGAGCATTGCAGCTTGATGGCTTTTTCCCAAATCGCGATTCGCTCAGGATCACGTGCGGCGTAGCGAGCGAGCAACGTTGCCTCGATGTACGAGATCATCAGCGGGATGTCGCTGCGGCGGAAATGCTCAGCACTGCACGAAGCGGTCATTTCGGCAAACATCGCCCGCTCAGCGGTCGTCAGCGATGCGGGCGCGGTCAGGCGCGATTGTTTACCCGTTACATTTGGTTGAGCCGCGAGGGCACTCGCTGATTTTCTACCGCGCTGCATTTGAGTTCAAAGTCCTGAAAATCTGGACGATTAGCAAAAGGAAACCAAGGGCCAATCCGTCATCCCTAATACGATGGATCGCGACGCGCCCCCCCCCCGGTTAATTGAACGTGCAGTCACCGTGCCCAAAGATATTGCAGGCAACCGACTTCAATTCCACGACCTCGCGATGCGCGCTAGCAGTATGGGACGCTCGGCGTTATCCGCCAAAGACCTGAAAGCATCGGTGATAGTGACTCGCCCGGAATCGTTTAACACTTCCGTCAGCGTGCTCAAAAGCTGCGCAATGTTCAGGATTGACTCAATCGGGTCACGTCGCTTGGCCGCCAGCGCGCCGACGATAATCGCCATCAAAGTCTCATCAGACAGGCGGCTCAATGACAAAACGATTTCTTCGGTGCGCCGCTCTTCTACGGTTTTCGATTTACCAGCCATATGCATTTTTTCTACGATAGATGATCCGGCCGCAGAACATGAGTGTCGGATTGGGATTCGACTGCCAGGGATTATTTACGTGCGGGATAGCCAATTCCGAAATTATCTTTCTCTTCAACTCGGTGGCCGTGAGTTTCTTCGAGGGCGGTGTGCGACGGTTCTCCGCCTCTTCACGCGCCTTCGATCTTGCTATAGCTTCTTTCGCGCGGGCTAAGGTATGCGCCTGACGTTCGGCCAACGAGGTATCCGCTGACGATTCCCACGAGCGTTTGTCACGACTCTGAGTGAGGATGTTTTTGTTGGTGACCGACATTGAATTCCTCACTCTCGTTGGCTGGCGGCATGGCGTAGGGCCGCTTCAAAGGCTTGTTGGTCCGTTGAGTCCAGTCGCGTA
>CADEDX010000800.1 GCA_902826195.1 uncultured Bradyrhizobium sp.
ATCGCCTTCAAAGGACACCCAAGCGAGTACGTTGCTGCCAAAGCGTGGATTGACGAGCTTGTTGCTGCCTGCGGCTGTTCGGTGGAACGGGTGTTCGTCGTACCCTGAAATCATGATGTCGATCGTGGGGTGATCGTAAGAACACCGGCAGTAAGAAACGCTCACGCTGCGATCATGGGGGCAAACGAGCATCAGCGAGAGCGCGAATTCCGAGCTCAGTTCACCGATCCCGAAACCGGTCGAACGCTTATGAAGCCTCTCGACGCCTATAACGATTTTGCGAAATTCTTCAGTTGCCAGATCTACGCCCCCGACCATCCATTCTGGAAGCAGGATCTACCGCTTGAGGGGGGTGTGAACCTTCGCCTCAATGGCCTCACGTCAGTATTTCTCTCCGGCGCCGGCGGCGGCGACGATAAGAAGGACAGCTTGTATCTCGGCCCCATGCAGACGGCGCTGGATCCGGTGGATGATGTTGTAAAC
This sequence comes from uncultured Bradyrhizobium sp., assembly GCA_902826195.1. Classification (GTDB taxonomy): domain Bacteria; phylum Pseudomonadota; class Alphaproteobacteria; order Rhizobiales; family Xanthobacteraceae; genus Bradyrhizobium. Next base: position 484 of record CADEDX010000800.1, read on the forward strand.
TTGGTGATGCTCCATCACCCACCGGATTGGTTCTGCGATGGCGATGATGTCGATGAAAAATTCTGCAACAGGTCGGCAATCCACTTGTTCGGACATAAGCATCGTCAACGGATCACCAAGGATGACGGCTACGTTCGATTTGGCGCAGGCGCCGTGAATCCTGATCGGAGAGAGGTGGGATGGCAGCCAGCCTACAACCTCATTGACGTTCGTGTCGAAGGTGATGGAGCTAATCGAACGCTCGTTGTTGATGCTCACCAGCTGCAGTGGCAAGCTAATCCAGAGCTTTACCGCCCTGCGCTTTCCCCAACCGGAGAGGAAGTATTCCGTCACCGCATACCTATTCCGGGCCGGCTTCGCGGATCGATCTCCGCTCTGCCGAGCGCCCCAGAAGAACTGCCCAGGCCAAATGATGTTGAGGCCGCCATGAGTGAAGAAACCACGCGCAACTTGGTGTTCCGCTTCTGGCAACTCACAGCCAGCCAGCGTCGAGAGATCGTCGCCGATCTGGACCTCACGAACACCGATGAGCTTAAATTGCCTGAACCGGAACGTTATGGGCGAGCGCTGTTGCGTGCCGCTGAACTGGGTCGACTTGAGGACGTTGCGCGAGAAGTCTCGCGGCGAGAGGGGGGCTAATGGCAAACGAAGCAGCACCAGCGATGCACGCCGATTTTGCGAGGTGGTATGCGCCTCTCACCATCGCGGATGATCCCGACAGACGAGGCGCGCGTTGGGCGGGCGTCCACGCGCTGACAAAGAGCGCGGACGGCGATTTGGTGGAATCGCTGGTCCGGCTTGCTTTCGGACACGCTCGCCTCCCAGCGTCGGCTGCCTTTGTCGCCAAGTTCCAGGGGCTCCTTAAGGCGCAGGATGCGACATTCGATCCAAACACGACTGCCCGTGAGTTACAGCTTCTTGCTGGCGCGGCATTACACGTTTTATTCGACCGGCAGGATGATGTCGGCGGGGCAGCCGCATTGAGCGTTCTGACAGCTTCCTTCGAAGGCGCGCGGATTCCTGATCTGCCACTGGATATCGTCTCGCTGGCAGAAGGCGCGCTGGATAAACTGGCCAATTCGAATCGCTCGCGACCTAATCTAGCCGTCGCGACTGATCCCCCGAAATTGGACTTCGCTGCTGTCGCCAAGAAGGTGAAGGACACACCGAACTGGGAATCCGTCATCGAAGCGATCACCAGCATGGAAAAGACCACTCAAACCGCACTACGAATCCTCTCCACGAGACAAGCGTCCGCGATTTCGGCTGTCGACCGCTTCCTGAAAATACAAGACGAAGAACTCCAGATGCTGTGGTGGCTGACAGGCAGTCGCAGCCTCGATCTGGATGTCCGATTTGATCAGGTCGCGGCGGAAGCGCAACCGTTGCTTTTCGCCAAGGAACTCGCTGACAGCACAGCGATGTTGCCCGGGCCTAGATCCATCAAGTCGATGCTTCTCCATGCGGGTATAAAGGAGCGAAAGAAAGTCGGAGTTCTAGAAGCAATCACGGCATCCGAGTTCGGCTGGCTTCAAACCTCTGAACTTGATGAAAGCCCGTCATCGCTCACCTTGCCGATTCATTTTGCTATCAGGCGCCACATCGAGGCGGGTGGGGGCGATACTTGGGTCCCCAATTGGGCAGCCGTGACTGGTGTTGATGCTACTCGGCAACTCCCAAGCCTCGTCCTTGCGATTCAGTTCTATCGCGAGCGTCTGCTCCTGTCGTTCGTGTAGCGTCATGACAGACGAGGCAAAAGTCACATGCGGAAACCGCGAATGCCGCGTATCGGAAAACGGCAAGTGCGTCGAAGGCCTGGAACTTTCCGCGTGTCCTCACTTCGGCAAAGAACTCGAGGTGGATCCAGCGACTTCGGACTCGGAGACGACTCCTGGTCTACTGCTGCCGTCCGCAGATATGTTGAGCTCGGCAGATGCAGCGGACTTGGTGCGGTCCAGGATCGCAAGGGTGACGGCGATTGTCGGGCCAAAGGGATCGGGCAAAACCAGTTTGATTGCGAGCTTGTACGACCTGTTCCAAGAGGGGGCGGTGGCTGGCGTTGAGTTTGCTCGATCGGAAACTCTGCACGCCTTTGAGCTAGCCTGCCACGATGCAAGAAGTGCCTCCCGCCGGGGCGTGCCTGAAATGGAACGCACGGGTTTTGGAGAGGCGAAATTCTATCACATTGATATTTCCGGCGCGTTTTGTGGTCCGGGGTTTGGC
>CADEDX010000801.1 GCA_902826195.1 uncultured Bradyrhizobium sp.
CTTTTTTGTCGGCTCTGATGGATGCCTGGACGTTCATGGTCGATCATCCCACGTGGGTTCAAGTCAACGGCTAGGCGGGGATGCGGACCGGCAGGGTCTCGTAACCCTTCACGAAGCTGGAATATACCCGCTTCGGCTCGCCGACCACCTCAATATTATCGTACCGCTTGAGGATTTCTTCCCAGATGATTTTGAGTTGCAGCTCCGCGAGCCGGATGCCGACGCAGCGGTGAATGCCGAAGCCAAAGGAGACATGGGTCCGCGGCCGCGCGCGATCAATGATGAATTCGTAGGGACGGTCGATCACGTCGTCGTCGCGGTTGCCCGAGACGTACCACATCACGACCTTGTCACCCTTCTTGATCTGCCGGCCGCGGAACTCGATATCTTCGAGCGCGGTGCGGCGCATATGGGCGAGCGGCGTCTGCCAGCGGATCACCTCAGGCACAAAGCTGTCGATCAGGTCGGGGTTGTCGCGCAGCTTGCGGTACTGATTCGGATTCTTGTTCAGCGCATAGACGCTGCCCGACAGCGTATTACGGGTGGTGTCGTTGCCGCCGACGATCAGCAGAATGAGATTGCCGAGGAAATTCTTCGGGTCCATGTCGCGTGTGGCAGGGCTGTGCGCCATCATCGACAGCAAATCGCTTTTCGGCGGCTGGCTGATGCGTTCATTCCACAGCTTTCCGAAATAGGTCGCGCATTCCATCAACTCGGCCTGACGTTCTTCTTCCGTAGCGACGAGCCCTTCGGGGCCGGGAAGGGTGGTGGCGACGTCGGACCAGCGCGTCAGCTTGCGGCGGTCTTCCCAGGGGAAGTCGAACAGCACGGCGAGCATCTGCGTGGTGAGCTCAATCGAGACCTGGTCGACCCAGTCAAACACCTCGTTTCTCGGCAGGTTGTCCAGGCATTCGGCGGAACGCTTGCGGATGTTGATCGCGAGCTGATCGAGATGGGTGGGCGTGAACATCGGCGCCACCGTCTTGCGCTGCGCGGAGTGGCGCGGCTGGTCCATCGCGATGAAGCTCTCGCTGCGCAGATTAGGTGCGATGTCGCGGATCGTAATGCCGCCGAGAGAGGAAGCCGACGAAAACACCGCGTGGTTGGTCTCGACGTCCATGATGTCGTTGTATTTGGTCACCGACCAGTACGGGCCGAACATCGAGTCCTTGCAGTAGTGCACCGGGTCTTCCCGGCGCAGCCGGTCAAAATACGGCCAGAACGAATCGGTCGTGAACAGGTCGGGGTTGCTGACGTCAAAATGGCCGAGCGGAATCGACTCAGCCCGTTCGCGCGCGGCGCGCAGATGGGAATCTCCGGTGAGATCGATAGTTCCGTGCATGCGCACCTCCCTTGGATGTTCTCCCGCCGAAGCAATCTGGCGGTTCGATGTTTTACCCTATTACATCCCGAGCCGCGCGCCGGCGCAAGCAGGAGTTGGGTGCCTTGGCCATATCGATAACGCTGTCAGATCAGGGGCAATCGGGCGCATTTCGCCCCGTGACAAGCGTATCCACGGAGACTAAGGCTGTTTCAAACAACGTTTAGTTCGCCGGGAGGTGGCCATGATTCCCAACGCCCACAGGATGTTCAACTTCGATCTCGGCGACACCGCGGACGCGATTCGCGAGACGGTGCATGCATTCTCGCAGAACGAGATCGCGCCGCGTGCCGCCGAAATCGACCGCAGCAACGAGTTTCCGCGCGACCTCTGGCCGAAGATCGGCGCGCTCGGCCTGCACGGCATCACGGTCGAGGAGGAGTATGGCGGGACGGGCCTCGGCTATCTCGAGCACTGCATTGCGGTGGAGGAGATGTCGCGGGCCTCGGCCGCGGTCGGGCTGTCCTATGGCGCGCATTCCAACCTCTGCGTCAACCAGATCCGCCGCAACGGCAATGAAGCCCAGAAGCGCAAATATCTGCCGAAGCTGATCTCGGGCGAACATGTCGGTTCGTTGGCGATGTCGGAACCCGGCGCCGGTTCGGACGTGGTGTCGATGAAGACCCGCGCCGACAAGAACGGCGATCGCTTTGTGCTGAACGGCAACAAGATGTGGATCACCAACGGCCCCGTCGCCGACACGCTGGTGGTCTACGCCAAGACCGACCTCAACGCCGGCCCGCGCGGCATGACCGCCTTCATCATCGAAAAGGGCATGAAAGGGTTTTCCACCGCGCAAAAACTCGACAAGCTCGGCATGCGCGGTTCCGACACCTGCGAACTCGTTTTCGAGGATTGCGAGGTGCCGGAGGAGAACGTGCTCAGCGAGGTCGGCCGCGGCGTCAACGTGCTGATGTCCGGCCTCGACTATGAGCGTGCGGTGCTGGCAGCAGGTCCGATCGGCATCATGCAGGCCTGCATGGACGTCGTGTTGCCTTATGTGCATGAGCGAAAACAGTTCGGCCAGCCGATCGGGACCTTTCAATTGGTGCAGGGCAAGATCGCCGACATGTACACCACCATGAACGCCTCGCGGGCCTATGTCTATGCGGTGGCAAAGGCCTGCGACCGCGGCGAGACCACGCGCGAGGACGCGGCCGGCGCCATTCTCTACGCGGCGGAAAAAGCCACCCAATGCGCGCTCGACGCCATCCAGCTGCTGGGCGGCAATGGCTACATCAACGACTATCCGACCGGGCGGCTGCTGCGCGACGCCAAGCTCTATGAAATCGGCGCCGGCACCAGCGAAATCCGCC
>CADEDX010000802.1 GCA_902826195.1 uncultured Bradyrhizobium sp.
GCCGGTGCCGTTCGGCAGGTTGACGACGCCGCGGACCATCTGGTCGGCGTGGCGCGGATCAACGCCGAGGTTCATCGCGATCTCGATGGTCTCGTCGAACTTCGACTTGGCGCGTTCCGTGACCATCTTGATGGCATCCGCGAGCGGATAGAGCTTCTCGCGGTCGACACCCTCGCGGGCCTTGCTCAAACGTTTTCCGATTGCCATGACCCGTTACCCCGCAACTTCCAGACCCATCGAACGGGCGGAGCCCTCGACCATCTTCATGGCCGAATCGATGGAATCACAATTGAGATCCTTCATCTTCTTCTCGGCGATCTCGCGCACCTGCGCGCGTGTCACCTGGCCGGCCTTGTCGCGGCCCGGCGCCTTCGAACCAGACTGGATTTTTGCGGCCTGCTTGAGGAAGTGGGACATCGGCGGCGTCTTCAGTTCGAAGGTGAAGGAACGGTCCGCATAGATGGTGATGATCACCGGGATCGGGGTGTTCTTTTCTTCCTTCTGCGTCTGCGCGTTGAACGCCTTGCAGAATTCCATGATGTTGAGACCGCGCTGACCAAGCGCGGGACCGATCGGGGGCGACGGATTGGCCGCACCCGCCGGCACCTGCAATTTCAGGTATCCGGTCACTTTCTTTGCCATTGTTCACTCCTGTTGTGCCGGCCGGGGCCGGCGGTTTCAGGGTCCGTGGTTCGGTTCAAGAGCGGTTGGCGACCGCCCTCTTCCTCCCACGGCCTCACATTACGCGAAGCCCAAGCCTCGCGCTTTCCGATCAGACCTTCTCGACCTGACCGAATTCCAGTTCGACGGGCGTGGCGCGGCCGAAGATCGACACCGCGACCTTCACACGCGAACGCGCCTCGTCGATTTCCTCGACCACGCCGGAGAACGACGCGAACGGGCCATCGGCCACGCGGACGTTCTCGCCGATCTCGAACGACACCGAGGCCTTCGGACGTTCGACGCCTTCCTGCACCTGGTGCAGGATCCGCATCGCCTCGGATTCAGAGATCGGCATCGGCTTGTTTTCGGCGCCGAGGAAGCCGGTCACCTTGGGCGTGTTCTTGATCAGATGAAACGCCTCGTCGGTCAGCTTCATCTTGACCAGCACATAGCCCGGGAAGAATTTTCGCTCGGCGTCGATCTTGCGGCCGCGGCGCACCTCGGTGACCTTCTCGGTCGGCACCAGCACCTGCTCGAACAGGTCCTCGAGCCCGCGCTGCTTCGCCTGCTCCTTGATCGATTCCGAAACCTTCTTTTCGAAATTCGAATAGGCGTGAACGATGTACCAGCGCTTGTCCATGGATTGGATTCCCGTGCTCATCAGTGGACGCCCAGCAGGAAGGTGACGACGTAGCGGATGATCAGATCCGCCACAAAAAAGAAGATCGAGGCCAGCGCCACCATCACGAACACCATGATCGTGGTGATCGTCGTCTCGCGGCGGGTCGGCCAGGTGACCTTGGCGGTCTCCGAGCGCACTTCCTGCAGAAATTTGAACGGGCTGAAAGCCATCGTTGGTTACCGCGTCCTTGGTGAGACGATTGTGATTTGAAGCTAAACCGAACAGCCGTTTTGCGCCCAGCCCTCTCTCGAAGGATGAGCGCCAAGCGGGCTCGATTGTTCGGGGGAATTCAAAGCCGCGCCGGATATCCGCGAATAACGGGCCGGCTGCAGGTGGCGGGTATCTACTGCCCGGCGGGCAAAACGTCAAGGTACGGGGTGCCGCGGGGTCCAAATGGGTGCTTTGGACGATATGCCCCCAGCCAAAGCCCCCCGGCCATTGGTTAATCCCGGGTAGGGTCTTTGTTCAAATCCTCTCAACCCCGCGATCCCGATTTTAGAAACTGCCGGCTATTCTAGGTGCACCATATGGGAGCAAGACAACCATGGCCCGGCTACATGCAGGCCAAGACCACGAAAGATTTTCGGGCGAGACGGCCTGGACCGTTCTCGACGCGGCGAACGACCTCGGCGACAGCACGACGGTCGATGCGTGCCGGCGGGTGATCGACGCCGACCTGCGGGGCGAAGCCCCCGCCCGTTCGGACGTTGCCGTCCTCAACGCCTTCTTCGCGTAAGGCTCCGGCAAAAACGCCCAAAAGCGGCCCAAGCCATTGACCGGGCGATCATTCTAACACGCCGCCTCAACCCTGGTGCGCATAGCCCCGGTGACGACGCCGCATCCGGAGTTCCAAGCCCGCCGCGAAATTGACCTCGCTCAAATGGCCGGGTTACCCGCCCCTTATCGTTCCCCGGCGTGCCTTGGGTGCGTCTCGAACCTGGGCTGGGAACGAATGCGGGTCGCGCTTGCACTGCCACCATTGACGCGGGATTTGCGGCTGGACCTGTTCCGCGGCCTCGCCAACTGGCTGATGTTCCTTGGCCATGTCTCCACCAGCGTGCTGGCCTGGTTCTCGTTCCGGAACTACGGGTTTAGCGACGGCGCCGACCTGTTCGTGTTCATCTCGGGCTACACCTCGGCGCTGGTGTTCGGCCGGCGCATGCTCGAGCGCGGTTTTGTGTTCGGAACGACGCGGCTGCTGCGCCGCGTCTGGCAGATCTACTGCGCCCACATCCTGCTGTTCGTGGTCTATCTGGCTTCCGTCCATTTCCTGGCCAGTCACTTCAACGCGCGCGGCCTCATCGACCGGTTCAACGTCGCACCGCTGTTGAACGCCCCGGTCGAAACCATC
>CADEDX010000803.1 GCA_902826195.1 uncultured Bradyrhizobium sp.
TGACGACAGCCCCGCCCGATCTCAGACAGCCGAAGCCGGACCGCTCCGCCGCGCCGTGGTTTGGCGTGTCCTGGCGCACCATCGTGCTGCTGATCGCCGCGCTGACCGCGATGCGGCTGACTTACGCCGGAGTGCTCGATCTGCGCACCGACGAGGCCTATTACTGGACCTGGTCGAAGGAGAGTGCGCTTTCCTTCCTCGATCACCCACCGGGTATCGCCTGGCTGATCCGATTCGGCACCGCCATCTTCGGCGACACCCGGATCGGCGTGCGCTTCGGCGGCATCGTCGCGATGCTGGTCACGCAGTTCCTGTTGGCCGACATCGTCCGCCGCGTGACGCATGATGCGCGCGCCGTCGTCTTCGCGGTGCTGCTGCCGGAAGCGGCGCTGTATTACGGGCTGTTGATGGCGAAGGTGGCCCCCGACACGGCGATGATCCCCTGTGCGGTTGCGATGCTGTGGTCGCTGGTGCGGCTGAATGAGGGCGGCAATCCGCGCTGGTGGCTCGCCGCAGGCCTGTTCGCGGGACTGGCGCTGCTGTCGAAATTCACCGCGATCATGCTGCTGCCGGCGGTCGCGGCGTTCCTGCTAGTACCGGATTGGCGGCGACGCTGGCTGCTCAGCCCGTGGCCGTGGCTGGCGGCGCTGGTGGCGGTCATCGTGTTCCTGCCGGTGCTGATCTGGAATGCGCAGCACGATTGGGCGTCGTTCCGTTTTCAGTTCGTACGCGCGGTCGCGGCGCATCCATTTTCGTTCCGCACCGTCGGCGAATTCATCGGGCTGCAGTTCGGCCTCGTCGGATTCGTGCTGCTGCCGGTGGTGCTCTCGGGCGTGACCATGACGGCCTGGCGCGGCTATAGCACCCGCGAGCCGGTCGCGATCCTGCTGTCGACCGCGGTGCTGGTGCCGTTGCTCTATTTCTTCTGGAAGTCGCTGACGCTGCGGGTCGGCGACACCTGGCCGATGTTTTTGTGGCCCGCCGGCTTCGCGGCGACCGCGATCAATCTCGCCATGCTGCTGCGCGAAGATTTTTCGGCCCGGATGGTCAGGTCGACTCTTTGGTGGGCGAGGGTGGCCGTCATCTCCGGCATCGCCTTCGTGGTCGGCGTGTTTTTCTACTACGTCGCCGCGCCCTGGAATTGGATCGGCAGGACCGATCCGGTCGGCGCCGAGGCCGGTTACGAACAGGTCGCCGGCCGCGTCCGCGAGCAGTTGCGGGCGACCGGTGCGACCTGGATCGCGACGACGGACTACCGCACCTACGCGATGCTGCGCTGGCATTTCAAGGGGCAGGTGCCGGTGATCCAGATCAACGAACGCGGCAGGTTCCAGGGCTTTGGGGATCCCGGCATGAGCGCGATCAAGGACCATCCCGGCCTCTACGTCGCGCGCGAACCGGACCATCGCCTGCCGCTGTGGGACCTCACCACTGCAAAGCGCCAGCCGCTGGCGCGGGTTGAACGCATCTGGCGCGGCGTGGTGATGGATACCTATGCACTGGAAAAATTGAACGGCTGGACGCCGGAGCTTTCTCCAGCGCCGGACTCGCCGCTATTCCGCTGGCGTGTGCTGGCGGGCGATTTTGTCTGCCATCAGAAGCTGTCTTAAACAAAAGCCCGTACGCCATACTGCGCGCGTGGTTCCCGCACGGGAACAGCATGTCCATGAACGGTCAAGGCTGGACGTGAAGTGAGTTTGACTAAGGGTCGGCGCAACGGGACTTTAAAACCTGGCAAGGCGCGTGTTCTCACGCCGTCAGCGCAGCGTATTTTTTCCGCACGTGGAACGCGACTTTAGTTTTGCGGTTATTGCCGCGGAGACGGAATTTCGCGAGGAGCGGGACAGTCGCCGGTCCCGGCAAGCGGTGTAACGCCCGCTTGCCGTGGCCCTCTCCAACATAGCAGGTAGCCAGCATGATGATACGCCGGAGAAACCTCTCGCGAAACAGCCTTGACGTGCGTGACCGTGTGCAGGTCAGGGTCGTGAGAAAGCGCTTGAAGCTTACGGATGAGCAACTCGCCGATATCTTTCGCAAGACCGGCAATTCGATCTCGGCCATCAGTAAGGAGGCCGGCCACCGGCAGTGCCTCACGTTGCCGAAGCATACGCCGCCGGCCGCGGTGATTGCCGCGACAGAGCCGGATGCTGCCGTGTCGATGCAGGCGGAAGCGGTATGACGGGGGCGGCTCCCGACACGTGCCTGTAAAGTCATGTCGAAGAAACCTTCCCTTCGCCGGCTGGCGTTGCTGCGACCCGGCCCTGGCCGGGTATGCCGCAAATGTCTGAAGCGGATGGCTGATGGCGGAAAGCTGAGACGCCGCCTGAAGGCCAGCCTCAAGCGCCATAGCGCCGGCCAGAAAAAGGGGCGCGCCCGACTTGTGCTCACGAATTGCTTTGGCATATGCCCAAGGATGCCGCTATCACCGCCAGCGCGGCGACATTTGCGCGCGGAGATTTTTTGCTGATCCGTGATTCTTCAGAAGAGTCGATCGAACGGGCTACCGCGTCGCTTTGCTGAATTTGTCGGCTGCCATAACAGCCGAATGCAGGTGGCCGCGCCGCTTGGGACATGGGCGACGCGGCCGAGCAAGCCGGAGGAGGAGACCCGGCCTACTTTGACATGCCATCCTTCTTCATGGCGGAAGGCGACCCTTCCTTCGACATGTCTTTCTTCATGTTGTTCTTGTTCATG
>CADEDX010000804.1 GCA_902826195.1 uncultured Bradyrhizobium sp.
GGTCTATGCACCGACCGGCTTCTTCCTGAGCTACACCGCATGGCGCAAGAACGTCTCCGGCATCACGAAAGGGCCGCTGCCGTTCTTCTGGGGCGTATCGAAAACCGCATGACGGCGCGGTGAGGCCATGCTCTCGTATATCTTCCGGCGTATCCTTTCGACGCTCCCCGTAATGGGGATCGTCGCGCTGTTCGTGTTCAGCCTCCTTTACATCGCGCCGGGCGATCCGGCCGCGGTGATCGCCGGCGATCAGGCGAGCCCCGCCGATGTCGAGCGTATCCGCCAGGGCCTCGGCCTCGACCGGCCGTTTCTGATCCAGTTCGGGTCCTGGGTCTGGAATATCCTGCATGGCGATCTCGGCACCTCGATCTTCACCAACCTGCCGGTATCAGCGATGATCGCGCAGCGGATCGAGCCGACCTTGTCGCTGATGGCGATCACGTTGGTGCTGACCATTCTGGTCGCGGTGCCGCTCGGCGTGGTGGCGGCGTGGAAGGCGGGAAGCTGGATCGACCGCACCATCATGGCATTTGCCGTGTTCGCCTTCTCGCTGCCCGTCTTCGTGGTCGGATACGTGCTGGCCTATATCTTTGCGCTGCAGTTCGAATGGCTGCCGGTGCAGGGCTATACGCCGTTGAAATCAGGCGTCTGGCCGTGGCTGCAGAACCTCATTCTGCCCGCGCTCGCTCTGGGCAGCGTCTACATCGCGCTGATCGCGCGCATCACCCGCGCTTCCATGCTGGAGGTGCTGCAGCAGGATTATGTCCGTACCGCCCGCGCCAAGGGCCTTGGGCAGCGCGACATCCTGTTCATCCACGCGCTGAAGAACGCCGCGGTGCCGATCGTCACTGTGATCGGCATCGGCATTGCGCTATTGATCGGCGGCGCGGTGGTGACCGAAAGCGTGTTCGCTATACCGGGCCTTGGCCGGCTGACGATCGACGCCATCCTGCGCCGCGATTATCCGGTGATTCAAGGCATCGTGCTGCTGTTCAGCTTCCTCTATGTGCTCGTCAACCTGATGGTCGACGTCACCTACACCCTGGTTGATACGAGGATCCGTTATTGAGCATCTCCACATCCAGCGCGGCTCAGATGGTGCCGCCCGGCCTCGTCATCGCGCCGCAACTGCCGGACCTGATGGTGCCGGTAGCGATTCGGCGCGGCGTGTTCGGCTTCTTGCGCAATCATCCGACGGTGGCGATCGGTGGCGCGTTGCTGCTGTGTCTTGTCCTGATCGGGATTTTCGCGCCGTGGCTCGGGACCGTCGACCCGACCGCGATCTCGCCGGCCAAGCGGACACGCGTGCCATCCTCGGATTACTGGTTCGGCACCGACCTGCTGGGCCGCGACATCTATTCGCGCGTGCTCTACGGGGCACGGGTCTCGCTCACCGTCGGCTTGTCGGTGGCCATCCTGGCCTCGCTCGCGGGTCTCGCCATCGGGCTGGTTTCAGGCTTCGTGCGATGGGCCGACAGCATTCTGATGCGGTTCATGGACGGGCTGATGTCGATACCGCCGATTTTGCTGGCCGTTGCGCTGATGGCGCTGACGCGGGCGAGCGTCGGCAACGTCATCCTGGCCATTACCATCGCCGAAGTCCCGCGCGTCTCGCGGCTGGTGCGCAGCGTCGTGCTGTCGCTGCGCGAACAGCCCTATGTGGACGCCGCCACGGCTTCCGGCACGCGGACGCCGATGGTGATCCTGCGCCACATCCTGCCCAACACGCTGGCGCCGATGCTGGTGCAGGCCACGTATATCTGCGCCAGCGCGATGATCGTGGAGTCGATCCTGTCCTTCATCGGCGCCGGAACGCCGCCGACCATCCCGTCCTGGGGCAACATCATGGCCGAGGGCAGGGCGCTGTGGCAGGTCAAACCCTACATCGTGTTCTTTCCCGCCGCCTTCCTGTCCGTCACCGTGCTCGCCGTCAACCTGCTGGGCGACGGCCTGCGCGATGCGCTCGATCCACGAATGGCCAAGAGTCTCTGATGGCATTGCTCGAAGTCGACAATCTGCAGACCCATTTTCGCACCCCGGAGGGCATCAACCGGGCGGTCGACGGCGTTTCCTTCCATGTCAACGAAGGCGAGACGCTGGCGATCGTCGGCGAGTCCGGCTGCGGCAAGTCGGTCACCTCGATGTCGCTGATGCGGCTGATCGCCGAACCGCCGGGCAAGATCGCGGGCTCGATTCGCTTTCAGGGCAGGGATCTGCTGCAACTGTCCGAACGCGAGATGCGCGCCATCCGCGGCAACGACATCTCGATGATCTTTCAGGAGCCTATGACGAGCCTCAATCCGGTGCTCACGGTCGGCCGCCAGATCGGCGAGACGTTGCGGATGCACCAGGGGCTGGACAAGCAGGCGGCCGAGGCGCGCGCCATCGAGATGCTGACGCTGGTCGGCATTCCCGAGCCCGTGCGCCGCGTGCGCGAATATCCGCATCAGCTCTCCGGCGGCATGCGCCAGCGCGTGATGATCGCCATGGCGCTGGCCTGCAATCCAAAGCTCCTGATTGCGGATGAACCCACGACCGCGCTCGACGTCACCATCCAGGCGCAGATCCTGCAATTGATGCTGGACCTCAAGCGTCGCGTTGGCGCGGCGATCGTGCTGATCACCCATGATCTCGGCGTGGTCGCCGAAATCGCCGAGCGGGTGATGGTGATGTATGCCGGGCGCAAGGTC
>CADEDX010000805.1 GCA_902826195.1 uncultured Bradyrhizobium sp.
TCCATAATCTCGGCCAGGCCGGCCTTGTTGTCGGCGCCCAGCAGGGTGGTGCCGTCGGTCGTGATGATGTCATGGCCGATCTGGTCGGCGAGCGCGGGGTGCTCGGCGGCGCGGATCACCGGGGCCTCGATGTGTCCGCCCTGGATTCCAGTAAGCGGGGTGTGATCGGGTAGCAGCACGATGTCGCCGCCCTGATAGTTCTTCACGATCTGCGGCTTGACGTTGGCCCCCGTGCAGTCCGGCGAGGTGTCCATGTGGGAGCAGAAGCAGATCACCGGCACCTTCTTGTCGGTATTGGCCGGGATCGTCGCATAGACGTAGCCATGCTCGTCGAGATGGGCGTCCTTCAGCCCCAATTCCTGCAGCTCCGACGCCAGCAGGCGGCCCAGGTCCTTCTGCTTCTCGGTGGAGGGGCAGGTCGGCGAAGCCGGATCTGACTGGGTATCGATCACGACATAGCGCAGGAAGCGGTCAGTGACAGCGTGGGTGAAAGCAATGGATGAAGCCGGCATGACGCCCCGACTGCTATGGCTAGGGAAGCGCTCTATAGCAGAAAAGCGCCATTCCGGTCGTGGCCGGAACGGCGCTTTGGTACAGGCCCGAGGAGGGGTTAAACGGCTTCCTTGAGTTCCTTGGCGGCGCGGAAGGCGACCTTCTTGCTGGCCTTGATCTGGATCGGCTCGCCGGTGGCGGGGTTGCGGCCGACGCGGGCGGCGCGCTTGCGGACCTGCAGGATGCCGAGGCCGACGATACGGACCCGTTCGCCCTTCTTCCGGTGCTTTGCGATCCGGTCCACCATGTCGGTCAGGATCGCCTCGGCGGCCTTCTTCGACAGTTCATGTTCCTCGGCCAGCGCGGCCGCCAGATGTTTCAGGGTAATAGTGGCTGGAGCCGCTGCTTTTTTTGCCATGTCTGGCCCTCTTCTTCATTGGTTGGGTGGCTTGGCCGCGCTTGCGAATGGCGGTTCGCGCCACGAAATGCGTTGCCTGAGATGATATGAAACCCTGCGGATCCCGTGCAACCAGCGCAAGGAGGGTTTCAGGAAACCCTAGCTTAGCAGGCCTTAGACGATTCGGACGATTGCCGCCTACGCCGTTTTGCCGTCGAAACGGGCCATAAGTTGCGGCAGAATCGCAGAAGGGCCTATCCGAGAGGAGGATTCGCAACCTCCTTGACTAAGCGGGGACGGCCCTTTATGCCCTCGGTTCTGCGCGGATTGATCTCCGATTTCGGCATCCGCGGGAGTAGCTCAGTTGGTTAGAGCGCCGCCCTGTCACGGCGGAGGCCGCGGGTTCGAGTCCCGTCTCTCGCGCCATTTCCATATGGTTTGACGTCAATCTCCACGTCCGCCGCAAACAAAAAGGCCGCCCCGGAAGGCGGCCGTTTTTATTCCAATGCCTGCAAAATCGTTTAACGAACCGTCGAGGTATTCGAGCTGGTGACGATCACCGGCTTGCCAGCCTTCACCACCTGGGCGGTCTGGCTGTAATCGGCGCCGGTACGGGCGGAGATGCCAAACGCCGCCACCGCGATGCCTGCCACCAAAGCAACAACCACGATCTTCAGATGCGTACTGCGATCAGCGGAATGAATTGAGTGGTTCATGTGGTGCCTCCCGGACGCCTTCCGCGCCCTGTTGAGCGAGAGAAGTACGCCCCATGTGTTTCAGGATCGTTTCGCGGTTCCGGCAAAATGGTTTCATTCGGACGGTTTTTGGCCTGTTTTTCGCCAAAGCATCGTGATGTAGATCACATAAAGGATGCCCTGGCCGTACGTGGCGGGCGGGCAAACGCGCGGCGCGTCGCGCTCGAAACAATAATGAAAACAATGGGAAGTACCCGACCGTGAGCGGATCAGGTCAGCTGGCCCGCTGAATGTCGTCCCGGATCGATCGCGCGGCCCAGATGAACAACACGGCGCCGACTGTCGTCGTGACCGCAGCCGACAGCAGCGAATAGCGCACGGCCTGGGCGCCAAAGTCATTTTTCAGCGCGTCGTTGAGCATGCCGACTGCCAGCGGGCCGATGCCCTGGCCGAATCCCGCGGCCGTCAGCAGCATGATGGAGGAGGCCAGCGCTCGCATGCTCGGCTTCGCCACCGTTTGCGCAATCGCAAAGATCGGCCCGAGGTGGAAGCCGACCAGGAACGAGGTAGCGGCAAGGGCCGCGACCATGGTGGTGAAGTCCTGTGTCAGCATGCACAGCGCAAACACCGGTCCCGCGACGCCCGACGTGACGGCGGGCGCCCACAGCTTCCAGCGATCGTCGCGGCGACCGATCTGGGCCACGACGAAACCGCCGAGCAGCGTGCCAGCGATGCCGCACAGTCCTTTGAAGGTGCCGGCATAGGTGCCGATCTCGGCGCTGGAGAGATGATGCACCCGCGCCAGGAACGGCGGGATCCAGGCCGAGGTCGCGTAGTTGGTGTAGGTCGTGACACAAAAGCCCAGGAGCAGAATGACGAACGTCCGCTGCGAGGCGAGGAAGCCGAGGGTCGGGCCGATCGGCTCCGGCGTAAAGGTCTCCGCCATCGCGCCGCGCTTCGGCTCGGAGATCGTCAGCCAGAGGACGGCGGCGAGCGCGAGGCCGGGGAGGCCTGCCGCATAGAACGCCGTTCGCCAGCCATAGTACTGGTTGATGTAGCCGCCGATGAAATAGCCGAGGAAGACGCCGAGATAGGTGCCGATG
>CADEDX010000806.1 GCA_902826195.1 uncultured Bradyrhizobium sp.
GGCGCGGCGGCCGGTTTCGGCTTCGGGGCTTACGAAACCCTCGCCTCTCTGGTGCAGCATTCCGACATGTGGCGCTCGCTGGCGGCGTTGCGCAGCGTGCTGACGGTGCCGTTTCACGGCGCGCTCGGCATCATCGCGGGCGCCTATATCGCGATCGCGCGCGCCGGAACGGCGCTTGGCGCCAACCGCCACAATCGCGACTGGGCCAAGATTTCCAGCTGGTGCCTGGCGCTGTTCGCGCCGATCGCGCTGCACGCGGCCTTCGATTTTCCGCTGCTGACCTTGCAGAAACATCCCGATCTCGGCCCGACCGTGCGCATGCTGCTCGGCGCCGCCAGCCTGCTGATCGGGTTCAGCTCCATTGGATTCGCGGTTAGACTGGTGCGGCGCGTCGGCCGCCATCATGCGCCGCGCACCGAGCTGGCGCGTGAGCGGCTGAGCCTGCTGCGGCGGATGTGGGCCCTGCTGCTGGTCGGCAGCGGCGCCGGCTTCGCCGGAGCCGCTTTCGTGCTGACCTCGCTGCACCACTGGTTCGTCAATCCCGAGCGCAGCGCCTCGCTGCTGCTCGTTCCGCTCGGCCTGACCTCCATCCTGATCGGCCTCGGCCTGCTGCTGGCGACCTCGGCGGTCTACGTATTCGGCCGCAACCGCATCCGGACCTCCTCGGAGGGATTTTCGTCGGCGTCCGGCGCAAGCTGAACGTCGGCATCCCGTCTCGAGCGCTGCTTCACCGGGCAGGTCTTCAGGTCGCTTTCCAGCGCCTGTGCTATGCTGCGTACGGGAAACACGGCCGGCCATCGTCAAAAACAAACTGCCGGCTCAAAGTCGCCACGGTGCGGCCAGGGAGGAGACCATGACGATCTCACGCCGGAATTTTGCGCGTCTTGCTGCAGCGAGCGGTGCCGTTGCAGTTGCCTCGCCCGCCATTGCGCAAGGCGCAATCAAGTGGCGACTAGCGTCGAGCTTTCCAAAGAGTCTCGATACGCTGTGGGGCGTCAGCCCGACACTCGTCAAACTCGTGAGCGAGATGAGCGACGGCAAGTTCACCATCGAGCCCTTTGCGGCAGGAGAGATCGTCCCAGGGCTTCAGGTGCTGGATGCCGTCGCCAACGGCACGGTCGAGTGCGGCCATTCCTACGGCGGATACTACATCGGCAAGAATCCGGCAGCGATTTTCGACGGGTCGCTTCCGTTCGGGCTGACGCCGCGCGAGCATTATGCCTGGTATCTCTACGGCGACGGCAAGAAATTGATCGACGAGGTCTATGACGGCATGGGCGTGGTCAGCATCCCCATGGGAAATACCGGCGGCCAGACTTTTGGCTGGTTCCGCAAGGTGATCAAGTCACCGGCCGATTTCAACGGCCTCAAGATGCGCGTTGCCGGTTTTGGTGGAAAAGTGCTGTCAAAGCTCGGGGTGGTCCCCCAGCAGATCGCGGGCGGTGAAATCTACCCTGCGCTCGAGAAGGGCACGATCGACGCCGTCGAATGGGTCGGCCCCTACGATGACGAGAAGCTCGGCTTCCACAAGGTCGCGAAATTCATGTACCTTCCTGGCGTTCTTGAACTGGAAGCCAATAACAGTTTCTACGTCAGCAAGGCGAAGTGGGCTGAACTGCCGCGACCCTATCAGGCGATGCTGAGGGCGGCCTGCGCTTACACGGTGATGGACATGCTTGCCGGTTATGATGCCCGCAACCCCAAGGCTCTCGTTCGCCTTGTCGCCGCCGGCACGCAGCTCTCCATGCTCAGCCCCGAGATCCTGAGAGCGCTGCGCACGGCGCTCGAGCAGGTCCTGGACGAGGAGGCCGCGAAAAGCGAGCAATTCAAGCGCGTTCTTGAGAACTGGCGCGCCTTCCGCGCTGAGCAACATCGCTGGTTCTCGATCGCGGACGCCCGCACCGAGATGTCGGTGTATGCGCTCACGGCTGCGCAATAGGCCGAGCGGCGGCCGGCAAGAGCCGGATCTCGGCGTCGAGGTCGACGACGCCCTCGCGATAGCAGGACAAGTTGACGTCTGACTTAGGGGCAGAGCAGACGCCGGTCTGCCCTGCCCTCACAGACTGCTCCGGGGCCAATTTCTGCCTCAAGCAGGCGCGGCAAAACATGCCAGCGCATGCTCTGGTAGATGCTGGCGGTCCACGCCTGGGCGGGGTTAACGCTGTGCCGGCGAGCCAGAAAGTCGTTGACGCAACAGAACAACATGGAATTGGATCGGTCGGAAGACCTTGAGTGGTCGATGGACGGAGCCGACCCGTGGGATTTTTGCTGAGAATTATGCTCGCAACCGCTCTCGTGAACATTGCTCCAGCCGTCGCCCAGGCGCCGAAGAAAGCCGTCGCTTCTCCTGCCTTGCAGAAGGAATTCGATGGCTTCATCGAGAAGTTTCGAGCGGCGCTGAGAACAAACGATTCCACCGCCGTCGCCGGTATGACACGATTGCCGTTCATGAATGACAGCGCAATTCGCGACGCCGCGCAATTTCGCGCCAAGACCTATCCGACCTCGTTCACGGCGAAGAATCGCGCATGTATCCAGCGCGGCAAGGCCGTCTACGATCGCGATCAAGAGAACAATGACAATTACTTCGTCTTCTGCGGCGGGCACATCTTCGTCTTTACCAAGACGCCGGCAGGGTTCCTTTTCACGGAGATCGGCGCGAACGACTGAT
>CADEDX010000807.1 GCA_902826195.1 uncultured Bradyrhizobium sp.
GCTGCGCGCCAGCCGGGCGTGCCTGGCCAGCCGCTTCGCCGCGAACAGCCCCGCCACGCCACCCACCGCGCCGCCCAGCAGGAGCAGGCCGGCTAGGGGCCAGTCGACCTGGCCGGTCAGGGCGTAGTTGAAGGAGGTCGCGGCGCCGAACAGCGCCACCGACAGCAGAGATGAGGCGGTGGCGTTTGCCATCGTCATGCCGGTGGCGAGCATCAGCCCCGGCACGATCAGGAAGCCGCCGCCAATCCCGAAGAAGCCTGCGGCCAGTCCGGTCAGCAAACCAAGCGGGGCGAGGCGGGCGACCAGCTTCATGCTGATGTGCACATCCGGATCACCCTCGCTCGCCGGCTTGCGGAACATGGAAAGGCCGATCGCCGCCATGGCAAAGGCGAAGGCGAGCAGGAGCTGCTGGCCGCTGATCAGCTTGGCGAGACTCGAGCCAGCGAATGAACCAGCAAGACCGGCAATCGCAAAGACGGTGGCGCACGGCCATTTGATCCGCCCGCCGCGCCAGTGTCCGAGAAGGTTGAGCGCCGCGTTGGCCGCGACCGCAGCGCTCGCCGTGCCGACCGCCACGTGCGCGTCCGTCACGCCGCCAAGGTAGAGCAGCACGGGCGCCGCAAGCACAGATCCGCCGCCGCCGAAGACGGCGAGGAGAAAGCCGACTACGGCTCCTCCCAGCACGACAGCGATGGCGGGATCGAATGGCATGGGGAGCCGCCTATGCTGTTCTGCGGTTCCAAGGCATCGCGGAGAGCACTTTCGCCATGCCGCACCAACCGGTGGAGCCGGCAAAGACGAGTCCCGCGCCGATGAAGGCTGACAGCCAGACGAAGGCGGGGTTCACAGTCATCGCGAGCACGGCGCCGGTGACCACGATGCCGCCCGCAGTGATCTGCACCTGTCGCATGATGTCGATTGGCGCCTTGCGGTCCGCGTTGGTGGTCAGGCCTGCCTTCTTCCAGCCGTCGAGCCCGCCTTCCAGCACAAAAGCCGGTTCGCCGACATGAGAGGCGAGGCGAGCGCAGTTGGAATTGGTGCGCATGCCGGTCCGGCAGGTGAACGCCACAGGCGTCACGCCGCGCAGGGCCACATGCCCGGCTTCAAGCCGCGACAAGGGCAGGGAGACGGCGCCGTTGATGTGTTCGCGCGCAAACTCGTCGGGTTCGCGGATGTCGATCAGCGTCAGCTCGCCGGCTTTCAGACGGCGCGCGAGCGCTTGTGCGTCGATGGGGGTAAGGGTTGTCATGGTGGGGGTGCTCACTATCTTTTCTTGCGTAGGGGCGTGGATTTCTCGGGGCAGAAGATCGCAGCCAGCGTCTCGATGACTTTCACCGCAGCGGGATCGGCGATCCTGTAGTAGATCGTCTGGGCCTCGCGGCGCGTTGCGACCACGCCTGCTTCCCGAAGCACCGCGAGGTGCTGCGACAGCGCGGATTGCGACAGGCCGAGCGGTTCCTGCAAAGCGCCGGCTGCCAGCTCGCCAGCGCCGAGCTGGCACAGGATCATCAGCCGCTTCTCGTTGCCGAGGGTTCGCATGAGGCTGGCTGCCTTGCCTGCGCTGGCTTCGAAGTCCGCGAGGGAGAATGTCTTCAGGTCCATCATGGCGTCTATATAACAGCACTTGCTAATTTAGCAAGAGCTAATATATGAGCTTGGCCGGACAGATGGCCTGGAGCTGAAAAATGACTGCAATTGAAGCCTTCTTTGATACTGCGACCTCGACCGCATCCTTCCTCGTCTCTGATCCCGAGACACACGCGGCGGCGATCATTGATGCGGTCATGGATTTCGACCCGGCAACGGGCAAGCTCTCCACGGCGTCGGCCGACAGGATGCTGGCGCGAGCGGAGGCGCTGGGACTGAAGATCGTCTGGGCGCTTGAGACCCACGCACACGCGGACCATCTTTCCGCCGCAGACCATATCCGCAAAAGGACCGGCGCGAAGATCGGCATTGGCGCGCGCATCACCGAAGTGCAGAGCCAGTTCCGCGTGATGTTCGGCGCACCCAAGGCCGAGACGGAGGCATCCGTCTTCGATCATCTCTTCGCCGATGGCGAGGTTTTCCGCATTGGCAATGTCGAGGCGCGTGTGATGCACACGCCAGGACACACGCCCGCCTGCGTAACCTATATCGTCGGCGATGCGGCCTTCGTTGGCGACACGCTGTTCATGCCTGACTACGGCACCGCTCGCGCCGACTTTCCGGGAGGCGACGCCGCCACGCTTTATCGCTCGATCCAGCGCATCCTCGCCCTGCCGCCGGAAACGCGTATCTTTGTCGGCCACGACTACCTTCCTGCCGGTCGCGACAAGCCCGTGTGGCAGACGACGGTGGCCGAGGAGCGCGCGTCCAACATCCACCTCCGCGATGGCGTGACCGAAGAAGACTTCGTCCGCATGCGCACGGCGCGCGACAAGACGCTGGCTGCCCCGCGCCTGATCCTGCCGTCACTCCAGGTCAACATCCGCGGCGGCGCATTGCCTGGGCCGGAGCAGGATGGGCGTGTCTACATGCGTACGCCGGTCGTCGTTGGGTAAGGCGCACCACCGCTTCTGAACCAGCCGCCGCGCGGTGATCGACATGAAGGCGCCGCGTGGCTGCAAACCGGGCGCCGAAGGGTTTTCCACCGCTCGAGCGATA
>CADEDX010000808.1 GCA_902826195.1 uncultured Bradyrhizobium sp.
AGCTCTATCGATGGGCGGTCGAGGACGGCATCATTGCGCAGAGCCCGTTCACCTATCGCGATGTTTGGCGCCGCATGCCGTCCGGCCGAGGCCGCACAATCACGGTGACGCACAACCAGGCCTACGAGCGAGCGGCCAAGCGCTCCGACGTGAAGTTCATCACCATCGAGGACTATCGCCGTTTCCGTGATGTCGGCTTGCAAGGGCTCGCCGTAGACGGCAGCGCGCGCCCAGGCGCCCGTGATCGCAATGGCAACCGCAACGCGCTTTTCGCGGATCTCCTGATCACCACCGGTCTTCGCCTCGAGGAGGCATCATCTCTGCTCACCGTCGAGATCGAGGAAGCAATCCGCGCCACTGCCGGGGCCGACAAGCAGGTCGCATTCCGATTGCCGGCAGCGCTGACCAAGGGCGACAAGGGTCGCACGATCCGCATTCCGGCATCGCTGCTCGCCCGATTGCGCACCTACCTCGAAGTCGAGCGTGCCAACGCGGTCGCCAAGTTCCAGGGGCGAGACGGCCGGCAGCGGTTGCGCGGAGCCATCGAGGTCGGCATCAACGGCAGCGCGATCGAGGTGTCGTCGAAGGACGGCAAGCGTACGCCCCTCCGGCTCGATACGGTCACGCCGGACGAACGAAGGCGACTCGTTCTCTGCGATGTCGACGGCAAGGCCACGCAGCCGGCCACGTTCTGGCTCAGCGAGATCGGCTTGCCCGTGGCGCCCAACAGCTGGGAGGCCGTCTTCGCGCGTGCCTCACGGCGATGTCAGGATGCCGGGCTTGCCTTCGATGTGAGCCCGCACCAGCTGCGCCACAGCTTCGCCGTTCATATGCTGGCCCTGCTGATCCGACAGCGGTTCGGAGAGGTCTCCAAGGACGACGATCTCTCCGGCGCCGCGTACCGCCGGCTGCTCGGCGATCCGCTGCAGCAGGTACAGCGCTTGCTCGGCCATTCCAGCTTGGCCACGACCTACATCTACCTCGACCATCTCGCCGGCTGCCACGACACGGTCGACACCGCCGTCGAGGAGTTGCTCTCCGGCATCGAGACGCCGCCGACCATGAAGGTGGCAGCATGAGCACGGGCAAGGGGCGACCACGTCGTGGTCAACGCGTTTCGTTCACGTCGGAGGCCGCGAAGCCGGCAGCCAAGAGATCGGATGCTGTCACAGGGCTTCGCTTCACCGTCGATACTGCCCATGGAGGTGCTGCCCTCATCGATCTCGTCGAACTCCGTCCGCGCCGATTGGCGCTCGCGTTCGGCTCAGCGCTCCGGGAGATCGCGTCGACGGTGGTGCGCACGACCGTCGTGCAGCATCTCAACGGGCTCAAGCGCTTCTTCAAGTTCCTCAACGCCGCGCCCAAGGTCGACGGCCCCGAGCATCTCCGCGCCGAGCACATCGATGGTTACGAGAACTGGCTCGAAGCCCAGGGCGTCACCACGATCCATCGCCACACCATCCTCGCCAAGGCCATCATCGCGCTGCGTACTGTCGACGCGAGCCGCCCCGGCGTCATTGACGAGAAGCTCCGGCAGCGTCTGCGCTACACAAGTGCCCGGCCTGTCGGCAGATCAACACCACGCGATGCCTACAGTGGCTATGTCGCCAAGCAGCTTCGCGATGCGGCGCGAGCCGATGTTCAGGCGATCGCACGCCGCCTGAAGTCGCCGCCACCGGTCGAGCACACTGATGCTACCCTGTGCAAGCATCTGGAGGCTGCAGCTGCAGTCATTGAGGCCGAAGGCAGCATCGGTCACACGCATCCGACGCTGAAGTCGTTTTATCGGCGCTTCCACTTGCTCGGTCTCGATGCTGGCCAACCCATCCGCGATCTGCATGCCCGCCGCTACTTGCTCGCCGAGGACATCATTCCGTTCTTCGTGCTGCTGAGCCTGGAGACCGGGCTCGAGCCCGAGTGCATCAAGACCTTGCGTGTCGACTGCCTGCGCAATCCAGCGTCCGGTACCATCGAGATTGAGTACTGCAAGCGTCGCGCCCGCGGGTCGGAGTGGAAGCGGCTCCGCGTCCGCGACGGCGCGTCGTCAACACCCGGCGGCATTATCAGGACGCTCGTCGAGCTGACTGCAGCGGCGCGCAATCACAACCCTAGCGATGGCTTGTGGGTCTACTTCCATGTCGGGGAGCTGCGGGATCGCATCGGCCACTACTCCGATGAGCTGCTTGAGAACTGGGTTGCTCGGCACGGCATCGTCGATGACGACCGCAAGTCCCTCCGATTGCTGCTTTCCCGGCTACGCAAGACGCACAAAGCACTCTGGTACGCCAAGACACAAGGAGATCTCGGCCGCTTCGCAATCGGCCACTCGCCCGAGGTCGCAGCGCGCCACTACGCCGATCTGCCTTCGCTGCGCCATCTGCACGAGCAGGCGGTTGCCGACGGCCTTAGCGACGCGCTGACCTCCGCCCTTCGGCCTCGCATATTGCCGCCGGAGGATGAGGCCGTTGCCCGAAAGGATCCGGCCTCGCTCCAGTTGCCCGTATCTGTGGCCGAGACGCGTCGGGTGCTGAGCGGCAAGCAGGATGTCTGGCTCGCCAGCTGTGCCGGATTCCACAAAAGCCCGTTTGCTGCGGAGGGCGAGCCATGTTCCGAGCCGTTCTGGGGCTGCCTCGAATGCCGCAAC
>CADEDX010000809.1 GCA_902826195.1 uncultured Bradyrhizobium sp.
GCGCGAGGAGTGAGCCTGATATGACCGAACACAGCGATCTCGATCACGTTTCCGGAACGTCGACCACCGGCCATCAGTGGGACGGCATCAAGGAACTCAACACGCCGCTGCCGCGCTGGTGGGTGATCACCTTCTATCTGACCATCGTCTGGGCGATCGGCTACTGGATCGTGTACCCGGCCTGGCCGATGCTCTGGAGCCATACGACCGGCATCTGGAACTACTCCACGCGCGCCGAGGTCGCCAACGAACTCGCCAACCTGGAAAAGATCCGCGGCGACAAGATGGTGGCGCTCGGCGCCGCTCCGCTGGAGGAGATCGAGAAGAATCCGGCGCTGCTGGCGCTGGCCCGCGCCCGCGGCAAGACGGTGTTCGGCGACAATTGCGCGCCGTGCCACGGCAGCGGCGGCGCCGGGGCCAAGGGCTACCCGAACCTGAACGACGACGAATGGCTGTGGGGCGGCAGCCTCGACCAGATCATGCAGACGATCCAGTTCGGCGCCCGCTCGGGGCATGCCAAGGCCCATGAGGGCGCCATGCTGGCGTTCGGCAAGGACGGTATCCTCAAAAAGGACCAGATCGTGACGGTAGTCAATTACGTGCGGTCGCTATCCGGCCTGCCGACGGCGGCGGGTTATGACGCTGCGGCCGGCAAGAAGATCTTTGCCGAAAACTGCACGTCGTGTCACGGCGACAACGCCAAGGGCAACCAGGAGCTCGGCGCGCCCGATCTGACCGACAAGATCTGGCTCTACGGTTCGGACGAGGCGACGCTGGTCGAGACCATCACCAACGGCCGCGCCGGCGTCATGCCCGCCTGGGTCGGCCGGCTCGATCCCTCCACGATCAAGGCGCTGACGGTCTATGTCCACTCGCTCGGGGGAGGCAAATAACCGCCGGATAGGGCAGGCTGTCCCTGCTCTTTGAGGTGGATCAAACGGCGACTCGCGGCCGGGTCTAGAGTGAACTCCTCATGAGATCGACCCAGCGATGAATCAGCCCGTGAACCCGACCGACCTGCAAATCGAAGACGACGGGCCACTTTATGTGGCCCGTAAGAAGGTCTACCCGCAGAGCGTCTCCGGAACCTTTCGGCGGACCAAATGGGGGCTGATGGCGTTCTGCCTTGGCGTCTATTACCTGCTGCCGTTCGTGCGCTGGAATCGCGGCCTCGGTGCGCCGGACCAGGCGGTGCTGATCGATCTGCCGAACAGCCGATTCTATTTCTTCTTCATCGAGCTCTGGCCGCAGGAAGTCTATTACTTCACCGGCCTGTTGATCGTGGCGGCGCTGACGCTGTTCCTGATGAACGCCGTCGGCGGCCGCATCTGGTGCGGCTACCTCTGCCCGCAGACGGTCTGGACCGACCTGTTCTACGCCGTGGAGCGCATGATCGAAGGCGACCGCCGCGAGCGGATGCGCAAGGATGCCGCCAAGGGCACGATGAAGCTCGAACGCTTCGCCGAGATCCTGCTGAAACATTCGATCTGGCTGATGATCGCGTGGTGGACCGGCGGCGCCTGGGTGCTCTATTTCAACGACGCGCCGACGCTGGTGAAGCAACTCGTCACCTTCCAGGCGCCGATGATCGCCTATATCTGGATCGGCATCCTGACGGCGACGACCTACATCCTCGCCGGCTGGATGCGCGAGCAGGTCTGCATCTACATGTGCCCGTGGCCGCGGATTCAGGCCGCGCTGACCGACGAATGGGCGCTCAACGTCACCTACAAGTACGATCGCGGCGAAGCCCGCACGTCGCTGAAGAAGGCCAACGAACTGCGCGCGTTGGGCCAGCCGGTCGGCGACTGCATCGATTGCTATCAGTGTGTCGCCGTGTGCCCGACCGGCATCGATATCCGCGATGGGTCGCAGCTCGACTGCATCCAGTGCGGCCTGTGCATCGATGCCTGCGATACCGTGATGACCAAGATAGGCCGGGAAACCAGGCTGATTGGCTACGACAACGACGTCAACATCCACCGCCGCGAGGCCGGCAAGCCGCCGATCTACCGCATCGTGCGGCCCCGCACCATCACCTACGCCGTGCTGATCGCCGCCGTCGGCGCGATCATGCTCTACGCGATGCTGACGCGGACGCTGCTCGACATCAACGTGCTGCATGACCGTAACCCGGTCGCGGTGAAACTCGCCGACGGATCGATCCGCAATGCCTATACCGCCCGTCTCTTGAACAAGCGTGGTTTCGACCGGGTCATCGCAATCGACGTCGACGGTCCGGTCAACGCCGCGCTGCATGTCGTCGGCGCCGATTCCGTGACGCAGGACCGGCCGATGATCGTGCTGGCGCGCGACACCACCACCGAGCTGCGGCTGCTGGTGACGGCGCCCGCGGAGAGCAATCCCGCCAAGTCCACACCGGTTCATTTCCGCGTCACCGATATCGGCCTCGGCGAGGTTGCCAGCGTCACCGATCATTTCGTGGCGCCATGACAGGGTCGAGGAAGTTCACATGAGCGAGAAGCACGCGATAAGACCCATCACCGGACGCATGGTGTTCGTCATGATGATGGCTTTCTTCGGCGTCGTGATCGGGGTCAATCTCATCATGATGCGCCTTGCGATCCAGACCCTGCCGGGCACTGAGGTCGACAGCGCCTATAGCGCCAGCCTGGCCTATGG
>CADEDX010000810.1 GCA_902826195.1 uncultured Bradyrhizobium sp.
GAACGAGTTGGTGGCGATGCTGTCGCCCATCAGCGCGGTGGCGAGCCCGTTGGCGTCGAGGATGTCGAGATCGGTGGCGCTGACCGCCTCGTTGAGCGCCTCGCGCATCGTCCCGGCCTGGAAATCGATATCCGGATCGATCACGAAGCTGGCGGTCGGCAGCAGGTCGGCATTGACGACGGCCCGGGTCACGCCGCGTTCGGCGCGGCTCAGCGCCGTGACGCTGGTTGCCACCACGATGTCACAACCGAGGATGAGATTGGCGCTGCCGGGTCCGATGCGGACATTGGCGAGATCATCCGCAGACGGCGCAATGCGGACATGGCTCATGACCGCGCCGTTCTTTTGCGACAGCCCGGTAAAGTCGAGCGTCGAGCAGGCCCGGCCGTCGACATGGGCGGCCATGCCGAGCAGCGCGCCGATGGTGATGACGCCGGTGCCGCCGATGCCGGTGACAAGGATATTGTAGGCGCCGTCGAGCGCCGGGATGGCCGGTATCGGCAAATCAGCGAACAGGGCCTTTGGATCGGCCGCCGCGCGATCGGCCTTGCGCAGCTTGGCGCCATGCACGCTGACAAAACTCGGGCAAAACCCCTCGATGCAGGAAAAGTCCTTGTTGCAGTTCGACTGGTCGATTTGCCGCTTGCGGCCTAACTCGGTCTCCAGCGGCTGCACCGAGACGCAGTTGGACACCGCCGAGCAATCGCCGCAGCCCTCGCACACCGCCTCGTTGATGAAGATGCGCTTGTCCGGATCCGGAAAGAGCCCGCGCTTGCGGCGGCGGCGCTTCTCCGCGGCGCAGGTCTGGTCGTAGATCAGGACCGTGAGGCCCTTGACCTCGCGCAGCTCCCGCTGCACCGCGTCGAGTTCGCGGCGATGATGAACGGTTGCCCCTGAGGGGAAGTAATTGCTGGGATATTTCTCCGGCTCGTCGGAGACGATGACGAGGCGTTTGGCGCCTTCCGCCGCAACCTGGTGCGCGATCTGCGACACGGTCAGCCCGCCCTCGGCCGGTTGGCCACCGGTCATCGCCACCGCGTCATTATAAAGGATCTTGTAGGTGATGCTGACGCCGGAGGCCGCCGCCGCGCGGATCGCCAGCAGGCCGGAATGGGTGTAGGTGCCGTCGCCCAGATTCTGGAACACGTGCGCTTCATTGGTGAACGGCGCCTGCCCGATCCAGCTGACGCCCTCGGCGCCCATGTGCGAGATCGTTTGCGTCCGGCGGTTCGGCACCGACAGCGCCATACCGTGACAGCCGATGCCGGCCATGGCGCGGCTGCCCTCCGGAATCTTGGTCGAGGTGTTGTGCGGGCAGCCCGAACAGAAATACGGCGTGCGTTGCAGTTTGGCGGCGGCAGTGCCATCCGCCGGCCGATCGAACGCCTCGAGCTTGGCAAGCCGCTGCTCCAGCGCCGGACTGCGATGGCCGAGCCGGCGCAGCCGCGCCACCACGGCCGCCGCGACCATGGCCGGCGTCAGTTCGCCCTCGCTCGGCAGCAACATGGCGCCGGTCTCGTCGCGCTTGCCGACCACCGAGGGCCGCCGTGACGCATCGACATTATAGAGTATGCGCAGCAGCTGGTCCTCGATGAAGCCGCGCTTCTCCTCGACCACGAGCACGTCCTGCAAGCCTTCGGCGAACGCCCTGGCCCCGGACTCTTCCAGCGGCCAGGTCAGCGCGACCTTGTAGATGCGCAGCCCCAGCGCCTGCGCCCCGGCGTCGGTGATGCCGAGATCGACCAGCGCCTGCCGGAGATCGAGATAGGCCTTGCCGGTCGCCATGATGCCGAGCCGCGCCGGCTTCGAATCCAGCACGATGCGGTCAAAACGGTTGGCGCGCGCGAACGCCGCCACCGCATGCATCTTGGGGCCATGCAGCCGCCGCTCAGCCTCCATCGGTGGATCGGGCCAGCGGATCGACAGCCCGCCCGGCGGCATTTCGAAATCGTCGGGTATGATGATTTTGATACGATCGGGATCGCTGACGATCGAGGCCGAGCTTTCGACCGTTTCCGAGATCGCCTTGAAGCCAACCCAGCAGCTCGAGTAGCGCGACAGGGCAAAGCCCAGAATGCCGAGATCGAGATAATCCTGCAGGGTCGCCGGGTTGACCACCGGCACCAAGGCGGCGGCGAACACCTGCTCGCTCTGGTGCGCCAGCGTCGAGGACTGGCAGCCATGATCGTCGCCGGCCAGTGCGATTACGCCACCATTCGGCGAGGTGCCGGCCGAGTTGGCATGCTTGAGCGCATCGACCGAGCGGTCGACGCCGGGTCCCTTGCCGTACCAGATGCCGAACACGCCATCGACTTTGGCGCCGGGAAACATGCCGACCTGCTGGCTGCCCCACACGGCGGTGGCCGCCAGATCCTCGTTGAGGCCGGGCGCGAACTCGATGTTATGCTGCTTGAGGAAGCTTTTGGCGCGCCACAGCGCGTGGTCGTACATGCCGAGCGGCGAGCCGCGATAGCCCGAGATAAAACCGGCGGTGTTGAGCCCCGCGGCGCGGTCGCGTTCGCGCTGCAACATGGGCAATCGGACCAGCGCCTGCGTGCCGGACAGGAATATGCGCTTCGCATCGAGCCGGTACTTGTCGTCCAGCACAACTTCCATCAACGCCATTGAGACTTCCC
>CADEDX010000811.1 GCA_902826195.1 uncultured Bradyrhizobium sp.
TCCGGCGCCAGGAAGCGCAGTTGGCCTCGGCGACCGCCAATGTCGGTAGTGCCCGCGCGCAGTTTTTCCCGAGCATTCAGCTGACCGGGCAGGGCGGCTACCAGAGCTCGGCGCTGAGTTCGCTGTTCCAGCCGCACGCCGCGTTCTTCAGCATGGTCGGCAGCCTGACCCAGCCGATCTTCGACGGCGGGCGGATCCTCGGCAATTTCGAACTGACAAAAGCGCGCCAGGACGAGTTGCTGCAGACCTACCGCAAGACGGTAGTGCAGGCCTTTGCCGACGTTGATAACGCGCTGTATTCGATCCGCCAGACCACCGAGAAGCTGAGGTTGCAGCGCGAGGTGGTGGCGGCTTCGCGGCGGGCGTTTCAATTGTCCGAGCAGCAGTTGCGGGCCGGCACCGCCGACATCGTAACCGTGCTAAATACGCAGCTGACGTTGTTCCAGGCCGAGGATGCGCTGTCGCAGGCCCAGCTGGCCCGGCTGCTCTCAATTGTCAGCCTCTATCAGGCGCTGGGGGGCGGCTGGGAGCCCAAGATGGAGAGGGCGGTCGATGCTCTTTAAGCCGGAAGCAGACGATGCGAAGACGACAGGCAAGCGCGTCCAGCGCGGCATTGGCCGGCGCATGGTGTCGCTGACGATCACGCTTCTGATCCTCGGCGGGCTCGGCTATCTCGGCTGGAACGCGTTTCAGCAGAAACAGGCCGGCCGTGGCGGGCCCGGCGCTCGGCCCGACCTCCCGGTGCCGGTGCTGGCGGCGACGCCCCGGACGCAGGACGTTCCGGTCTATCTCGACGCGGTCGGCTCGGTTCGCGCGCTGAACACGGTGACGGTGCGCGCCCAGGTCGACGGCAAGCTGATCAAGGTGAACTTTGTCGAAGGTCAGGACGTCAAGCAGGGCGACGTACTCGGCGAGATCGATCCGGTGATCTATCAGGCGCAGTACGATCAGGCGGTGGCGAAGAAGGCGCAGGACGAGGCGCTGCTCGCCAACCAGAAGCTCGACCTGGCGCGCTATCAGCAACTCGCCACGTCGAACGCCGGATCAAAACAACAGGCCGATACGCAGCGGGCGGTGGTGGCACAGCAGGAGGCGCTGATCAATGCCGACCAGGCGGCGATCGACAACGCGAAGGCGACGCTCAGCTATACCAAGGTCATTGCGCCGTTATCAGGACGGGCCGGCCTGCGTCAGGTCGACCAGGGCAACATCATCCGCGCTTCGGACGCCACCGGCCTCGTCATCATCACCCAGTTGCAGCCGATTGCGGTGCAGTTCAGCCTGCCGCAGCAGCAGATCGTGCGGGTCAACGCCGCCGCCGGCAAGGGCGCGCTGGCCGTCGACGTGTTCGGCAATGACGGCGTCACCGTCGTCGATACCGGCACGCTCAAGGGCATCGACAACCAGGTCGATCCGACCACCGGCACGCTGAAGCTGAAGGCCGAATTCCCCAATGCAAAATTCCAGCTCTGGCCCGGACAGTTCGTCAACGTGCGGCTGAAGGTCGAAACGCTCGAGAAGGCGATCGTAGTGCCGACCTCTGCAGTGCAGCGCGGGCCGGCCGGTACGTTCAGCTATGTGATCGGCTCCGACAATGTCGCGACCGCCAAGCCCGTGGTGGTGACGCAGCAGAACGAAAACGACGCCGTCATTGCCAACGGCCTCACGACGTCGGACCGCGTGGTCACCACGGGCTTTGCTAATCTGTCCGATGGCGCCAAGGTTCTGATCGGCACCGACGATAAGGCGCCGAGCGCCGATCTGGCGCCGCGCAAGCGCAACCGCAGCCCCGATGCCAAGGCGGACGCAAAGTCAGACACCAAGGGCGGTCAGGGCAAGGATGGCGAGCCGCGCGGCAGGCGCGGCGAGGGCGACCAGAAGGGGCCAACCGGACCCGCGCCGGCAACTGGGCAGGCTGGCGGCGCCGCAAAGTGAGAACGTAACAATGGGCGTCTCCGAGCCGTTCATCCGCCGGCCGATCGCGACCTCGCTCCTCGGGATCGCGCTGATGATCGGCGGCGCGCTCGGCTATTGGGCGCTGCCCGTTTCGGCGCTGCCGCAAGTCGACTTCCCGACCGTGCAGGTGACGACGCAACTGCCGGGCGCCAGCCCCGACGTGATCGCCTCGCTGATCACCGCGCCGCTGGAGCGCCAGCTCGGACAGATTCCCTCGATGTCGTCGATGCAGTCGACCTCTTCGTTTGGCGTCAGCCAGATCTCGTTGCAGTTCGACCTCAACCGCGACATCGACGGCGCGACGCAGGACGTACAGGCCGCGATCAATGCGGCGGCCGGCATCCTGCCGAAAAACCTGCCGTACCCGCCGACCTACGCCAAGGTCAACCCCGCCGATGCGCCGGTGCTGACGCTGGCGCTGACGTCTGAGACGATTTCGCTGCGCGCCATGAGCGACATCGCCGATACGATCCTGGGCCAGCGGCTCAGCCAGATCTCCGGCGTCGGCCGCGTGGCGATCCTCGGCGGGCTCAAGCCCGCGGTGCGGGTGCAGGCGGATCTGGCGCGGCTCGCGGCCTACGGCATCTCGATGGAGGATTTGCGCAACGCCATCGCCGGCGCCAACGTGTCGGGGCCGAAGGGATCGCTCGACGGCGCGCAGCAGGCCTACACCATCG
>CADEDX010000812.1 GCA_902826195.1 uncultured Bradyrhizobium sp.
TGCGTATTTCGCAAAAACGGGACAGTAATTTCGCTAACTGACGGACAGCAGTTTCACTAAATCGCGGACAGCGTGGCGGTGGCGGGTTTGGTTGCCTTGTTGTTGAAGTCAGTTGGTATTCGTTTCGCTGTTTTCGACATCGGTCAAGGGGCGTGCGGGTTTTTTCCGTCGCATGCTGTCGCCTTCGAGGGCGATTCGGTGGGCGTTGTGGATGATCCGGTCGAGGATGGCATCTGCGATGGTTGGCTCGCCGATCATGTCGTGCCATTGGGCCACAGGCAGCTGGGCGGTAATCAGGGTGGATTTGCGTCGGTATCGTTCTTCGAAGATTTCCAGGAGATCGAGGCGCTGCTGGTCATTGAGAGTGTGGGTGCCCCAGTCGTCGAGGATGAGTAACTGGACACGTGCGAGCTTGTCGACGAGACGCGGGAAGCGGCCGTCGAGACGGGCCATGGCGAGGTCTTCGAACAGGCGTGGCATCCGCAAATAGAGCACGGAATGATCAAGCCTGGCCGCCTGGCGACCGAAGGCACAGGCCAGCCAGGTTTTACCAGTCCCGGTCAGGCCGGTGATGATGAAGTTCTCATAGGCCTTTAGCCAGGCGCCTTGCGCCAGCTGCAGGGTATTGCGCCGGTCAAGGCCGCGGCGGGATGCGAAGTCGATATCTTCGATACAGGCATCGACGAAGCGCAGCTTGGCTGCGGCCAGCCGATTGGTCAGGCGCCGGTCGGCGCGCATGGCGGCTTCGCGATCCAGCATCAAGCCGAGCCACTCGTCGCGACTGAGATCGGTGGCATGGTCCTGTTCGGCCAATTGCCGATAGGCTGCCGCCATACCGGCAAGACCGAGGACCTGCATCTGGTCGAGAGTTGGGTGGGTCAGCATTACATTCTTCCTTTGCTTCATTGATAATAGTCTCCGCCACGGATGTTGCCGTGCGAGGGAGTGGCTTTGACGGGTTCGGCGGCCGGCCTCGCACGGTCGAGTCCGGATTTGAGAATGGCGCTGACGGAGGAGTAATTGATCGCGTTGATGGCCAGAGCCCGCTCACAGGCCGCTTCCAGACGATCCCGCTGGTAGCGCCGCGCCAGCGCGACGATCCCCATAGCGGAGCGATAACCCTGCTCGGGATGCGGGCGCTCACGCATCATCCGCTCGACCAGGGTGGCGGCGTTAACCCCGATCCGCGCCGCCATCGTGATCAAGCTCGCCGGCGTCCTATTGGCGTAACGCTGATGAGCCTTGGGCATGTGCTCGTTCACGGTGATATGGCCGCCGCGCTGAGAGCGGCGTAAATGGCTGGCGACACGCGTGTGATCCTGGAAGATCTCGACAGCCCGATAAGTGAGCCGCACGTCCACCCGACGGCCGATCAGCCGGTGTGGCACCGAGTAAAAAGTCTTGTCGACTTCGACGTGATAGTCGGGATGCACCTTGGCGGTCTTCCACTCGGCGTATTCGAATGGCTCGCTCGGCAGCGGCGCCAGGGCTTCGCGCTCGATCTCCTCGAACAGCTGCCGGCGGGATTTACCGATATGGCGCATTGGCCGATCGTTCAGTTCCTCCAGCAAACCACCGATCGCGCTGTTGAGATCGGCCAGGTTGAAGAACCGACGATGGCGTAGCCTTGCCAAAATCCAGCGCTCGACAATCAGCACCGCGCCTTCAACCTTGCCCTTGTCGCGCGGCTTGCGACTGCGGGTCGGCAAAATCGTCGTGTCGTAGTGCTCGGCCATGGCGGCAAAGGTTTGATTGAGCGTCGGCTCGAACCACAACGCCTTGACGACCCCGGCCTTCAGATTGTCACAGACGATCGCCTTGGGAACCCCGCCGAAGTACGACAGGGCCCGGGTCTGGCCTTCGATCCAATCTGGTAGTCGCTGACCGAAGCTCGCCATAGCGTAGGTCAGCGACGAGGCTCCGAGCACCGCGACAAATATCTGCGCCTGGCGGATCTCGCCGGTTTGCGGATTGATCACCTCCAGCGTCGGGCCGGCATAGTCGGTCTGCATCACCGCACCCGCTGCATGGCTGTGACGGAAGGTCGGGTTCGCCCGGCGCTGATGGACCGCAAACTTGTCGCAGAACCAGGTGTAACCATAGCCGTCGGGATGAGCCGTCCGGTATTCCTGCCAAAGCAGCGTCAGCGTCACGCCTTTGCGCTTGAGCTCTTGCGCCACCCGCGGCCACTCAGGTTCGCTCAGGTCCTGTGGGGGCCGCCCGACCCGCCGGAACAAGGCCCGCTGTAGCGCCGCCTCGCCCTCGTAAACCGGCGGCAACGGCCAGCTCAGGCCGACTTCACGCGCCCGCAGCAGGTAGGTGGCAACCGAGGTCTTGCTGATCTGCAGCCGTTCCGAGATCGCCCGTACCGATAGGCCCTGCTCGTATGTCAGCCTCAGGATCGATCGTAGGTCCTTCACGGTGGTCCGTTTCGCTTGTTTCCGTCTCGGCATTGCCCCTCTCAAAATCCAGCTTGAGAGAGAACATTGCCTGAACGGCGCCCCCGAAAACCAACCGCCGCAACTGTCCGCGATTTAGCGGAATCCCTGTCCCGGAATTACTGAAATCCTTGTCCGCGAATTACCGAAATCGATGTCCCGGATTTACCGAAACACGCA
>CADEDX010000813.1 GCA_902826195.1 uncultured Bradyrhizobium sp.
GATCGCGCCGCGGCTGCGGGCATCGCGCAGCCAGCTCCAGAGGAAGCCGCGGCCGTTGCCGCTGCCGCCATGCAGCGCCATCACCAGCGGCCATGCGCGCCCGGGCGTGTAGTATTCCGGCACGTAGAGCGAGAAGCCGCCGCGGCTGCCGGGTTCGTTGTGATTGTGGAATACGCCGGTGTTTTCCTTGGCCGGCGCCGCCAGCCGCGCGACAAGATCGGCGTCTTCATGAAGTGCGGGATCGACGAAGAACTGGTTGACCGGGGGCAATCGCGCAGACAGCGCATAGAGCGCCTCCAGCGCGCGGGGTACGTAGCGCAGCGCGCGAAACAGGCTGGTGAAATCGCCGCGACCGCCTTGCACGGCGCGCAGGCCTACGAATGCGGCGAGCACGGCGTCGCTTGCGGTCTGA
Organism: uncultured Bradyrhizobium sp.; assembly: GCA_902826195.1. Lineage (GTDB taxonomy): Bacteria > Pseudomonadota > Alphaproteobacteria > Rhizobiales > Xanthobacteraceae > Bradyrhizobium. The sequence continues at coordinate 413 of CADEDX010000813.1, forward strand.
AGCGGTGTGCGGATGTGATCGAAATCCGCCGGCCATTTCGCGAGCCGCGGCAGGATGGCGCGCAAGTCCCGGTCCGGCGTGCCTGCCGTCTGCATCACGCGGTCGAAATCCGGCGGGTTGAGGTAGCGCGCGATGAAGCCAAGCGATTCCAGCGACTGCAGCAGCGGCGGCAGCACCGCCACAATGTCGTCCACCACGGCCTCACTCATCAGGTGTACTCTACTTTCAGCCGGGCCTGCTCTACGGAGCCGCGATGCGGTTTACTGCAGTCTTGATCAGTGAAGTCTTGGCGCCTTCAACAGTCTGGCGCGGTCGGTCGAGCTCAGTACCACGTCGAAGGTGACGCCCTCATGGTGCACGGTCAGCGGAACGTCGACGCCGGCCGTGCCGAGCGACCAGAGCTTTCGGTAGAAGCCGATCTGGCTGGTGACCTTGTCGCCGTTGAGCGCAAGGATGACGTCGCCGGTCTTCAGTTCCGCGCGCGCGGCCGGTCCCTTGCTGGCAATGCCGACCACCACCAGACGGTTGTCGATTTCGGTGGTGTACATGCCGAGCCACGGCCGCGCCGGCTTGTTGACGCGGCCGAATTTTCTGATGTCGTCGAGCACGGGGTTCAGGAGGTCGATCGGCACGATCATGTTGACGTGTTCGGCCTTGCCTCCACGCTCGCGTTCGAGCTGCAGCGAGCCGATGCCGATCAGTTCGCCGCGATTCGAGATCAGTCCGGTGCCGCCCCAATTGGGATGCGCGGGATGGGTGAAGATCGCTTCGTTCAGCAGATATTCCCAGTAGCCGGCGAACTCCTGCTTGGCCGCGATCTGGCTTGCGACCGATCGCGTCCGCCCACCGGCGCCGCCGACCACCACGCGATCGCCGACTTCGGCGGCGGCGGAAGAGCCGAGCGGCAGCGGCGCCAGATCGAGATCGCCGAGCGCCTGCACCAGGCCGAAGCCGGACTCGAAATCGAAGCCGAGCGCGTGGCCTTCGACGACGCGGCCGTCGCCGCGATGCAGCCAGACAGTCTCGGCTTCGGTGATGAGATAACCGATCGTCAGCACCAGCCCGTTATCGATCACGACGCCGTTGCCGGCGCGTTCGGTGCCGAGCGTCTCGGCGCTGTGGGCGTCCGCCGGAATGATCGAATGCAGCCCGACCACCGACGACAGCACATTGTCGAGGTCGAACGCGTAGTCGCTCGCACGCGGCTGGTTTGCGGACGGCACTCTCCATTCGGTCAAAGAGGGCATCGAAGGGTCTCCCATACGGTTGCGCGGTCACCACCAACGCCGCGCAGCCCAAATAGATCGTGGGCCTGTCAGCGACAAATTTTTCGGATTATATCAGCGAAATGGCCACGGATCGAGATCGCAGATCGCGCTGACCTGATCGGGATGCAGTCTTCGCGCCGGTTCTTGGCGGGTACGCGACCGCGTTGCGGGTCAGGTGGCGTCTGAGGGCCACCGGATTGATGCCTGGAAGGTCCGATCGGCTGGCAGCATTCGTGTTAGCAGCGTATGGTTCGGAGGGTGCGGAAGAAGCCATGAGCGGTGAAAAGAACTTCGATCGGTCAATTTTGGAGCAGGCGCTGGCCGAACTGGGCCGGAGAACGTATGCAGCCGGCCGCACCGTCGAAATCGTGATCTATGGCGGATCGGCGCTCCTGCTCACCTTGAACAGACAGATCAATACCGGTGATGTCGATGCAGTATTCGAGGGGAACAAGGATTTTATCAAGAAGCTGGCGGCGGAGATGGCCGAAGAGTTCGGGTGGGACGAAAATTGGTTGAACGACGGCGTAAAGGGATGGCTCAGCAGCAGAGACGCCGATCCTGAGGTGAAGGCCCTGTTCAAGACCTATCCGACTGAGGACCAGCCAGGTTTACGCGTATACACGGCAAAGCCAGAGTTGTTTGCGATGAAATGCCGAGCGATGCGCGTCGGAGGTGTTTGAAGCCACCTCGGACATTGACGACATCAAGCTTCTTGCTCGCGCAATTGGCCTTACAAGCAGCCAGGATGCCCTGACGTTGGTCGAGAAATTCATGCTTCAACCCAAAACGCGGTTGGGTCTTGAGGAGATTTTTGCAAATCTGGACATCGGCCCGGTCGATGATCAGACTACTCCTTCGTCGAGTCCGCCATGAACTTGTTCGGCGGAAAGCCGGATTCGTTGGGAGAGGTGGTCCGTCGTGTCAAGGCCGGCG
>CADEDX010000814.1 GCA_902826195.1 uncultured Bradyrhizobium sp.
GGCATCCGGCGCGGGATTTCTCGCGCTGTTTGTTTTTGCGCGAATTGTTTGGGGCTTGCTCCCCGGCCGTGCGAAAATCGTACCCATAACGACTGACCAAAAAGCCGACCCGGGCACGCCCTGTTGGGAACATGTCCGAGGCCGGGATCGAACACGAAGGAAAACAACGATGTTCGCAGTCATCAAAACCGGCGGCCGGCAATACCGCGTCGCTCCGGATGATGTGCTCGAGGTAGGCAAGATCGCCGGCGATGTCGGCACGATCGTGCAGCTTGGCGAAGTTCTGGTGGTCGGCGGTGAAACGCCGCTGCTGGGCGTGCCGACGGTGCCAGGCGCCACGGTTGCCGCCGAAGTGCTGGACCACAAGCGCGGCCCCAAGGTGATCGCGTTCAAGAAGCGCCGCCGCAAGAATTCTCGCCGCAAGCGCGGCTATCGCGACGAGATCACGGTGCTTCGCATCACCGAGATCCTGACCGATAGCGCCAAGCCCTCCGTCGGCCCGCGGCCGAAGCGGGTGAAGGCAGAAGCCGCTCCAGCCGCCTAAAGCCGGCGTGCGGTGCAACAATGACGCGTTTCAACGAAAAGTTGATTCGTGATGAGAAGTGAAATTGGAATTTAGCGAAGTCGGAGACGGGCCATGGCTCACAAAAAAGCAGGCGGTTCATCGCGAAACGGGCGCGATTCGGCGGGCAAGCGCCTTGGCATCAAGGCCTATGGCGGCGAGCGCGTGATTCCCGGCAACATCATCGCGCGTCAGCGTGGCACAACGTGGCATCCCGGCCTTAATGTGGGCATGGGCACCGACCATACTCTGTTCGCCAAGATCGAAGGTCATGTCGAATTCCGTGCAAAAGCCAATGGCCGCACATTCGTATCGGTAATCCCGATGGCGGAAGCGGCCGAATAGACGGTGGACACAAATCGAGTCCGCCGGGTCCTGTTGAACCGGCGGAGTCGAAAAGGGCTCCAGGGGAGGCGGGAAACCGGCCTCCCCTTTTCATTTTGCACATTCTCGCAATCAGGAGCCCGACATGTTGCAGGACTTCCCGATCGCAGCACCGGCCGCGCGTGGCCCGGGTAGCTGCGTCCTCGAGACCGAACGGCTGACGCTGCGCCGGCCGACGCTCGCGGACGTCCCGGCGATCGCGCATCTCGCCAACGATCGCCGCATTGCGGAAAACACCCGCCGCCTGCCGCATCCCTATTCACAGCACGACGCGGCCGAATTCGTGCGCGCGATATCCGGCGACAGCGGCGAGACCGTATTCCTGATCGAGCAGAACCACGCACCGCTCGGCATGGTCGGCATCGATCGGAGAACGCCGGACCCGCCGGAGCTCGGCTACTGGCTCGGCGTCGCGCATTGGGGCCAGGGTTTTGGCACCGAGGCTGCACGCGCCGTGATCGATTTCTTCTTCGAGGAATCCGATGCCGAGCACCTGATTGCCGGCGCCCGCGTCGCCAATCCGGCCTCGCGCAACATTCTGGAGAAATGCGGTTTTCAGTGGAGCGGCGTCGAGCTGCACCGCTTCGAGGCGCTGGGATCCTCGACCCCGGTCGACTGCTTCCGCCTGACGCGCGGGGTGTGGTCATCGCTGAAGAATTGGGGGAGTTCGACGCGGCGGGAGCGGTAGATCGCTCCCTCGCGAGAACAATTGTCGTCCCTGCGAACGCAGGTACGACTGCAGTACAAGTCGCTACGCTGGCGGATTGACGACGGCTTCGTCGCGGCCGAGCTGCTGCTCGCGCAAAAAAATATAAATTCCTGCGCCGACAATGATGGCGGCGCCGGTCAGGGTCGAGAGCGACGGCACGTCGCCCCACACCGCGAATCCAAAAATAACCGCCCACACGATCATCGAATATTGATACGGCACCACGACGCTGGCCGGCGCCAGTTTCAGCGAACGGTTGATGCACAAAAGCGCGACGACCGACGTAACGCCCGCTATCGCAAACAAACCGAGGCTGCCGATCGTCGGCGTCACCCAGCCGATCGGCGACATCAGCGCGCCGAGCAGAAACGTGCCGCCGAATTGCGTCGTGGTCAGCACGATATCCGGCGTCGCGCGCAGCGAGCGCGTGATCAGCATCAGGAAGGCGAACGACAGGCTGCCGCCGAGCGCGATCAACGCCGGCCAGCTCACGGTCTGCGTCGACGGGCGCAGCGCGATCAGGACGCCGCAAAACCCGATCAGGATCGCCGTCCAGCGCCGCCAACCGACCCGTTCGCCGAGCACGATGCCTGACAGCGCGGTGACGAAGATCGGCGAGGCCAGGTAATAGGTGATGACGTCGGCGAGCGGCAGATAGACGGTGGCCAGAAAGAACGCCGCGACTTCGAGCGTCGACAGCAGCACGCGAAGCAGTTGCAGCCACGGCCGTTCGATGCGGGAAAATTCCGTGCGCTGCCGCCAGATGATCGGCAACAGCAGCAACAGCGCCGCGCAGGCGCGCAGCCACATCAATTGCCCGACCGAATAGGTCGCCACCAGGAATTTGCCGAGCGCGTCGCCGAACGAGAACATGAAGATCGACAGCAGCATCAGGCCGATGCCGGCCAGCCGCGCCGAGCGCTCGTCATAGCTGGAGAGTTTGCCGAACAGGGTCATG
>CADEDX010000815.1 GCA_902826195.1 uncultured Bradyrhizobium sp.
AGATATTGCCGGTGTTGCAAGATATGTCGGCTGGAACCTGGCCTTCTTGAACTTCATGGAACCGAGCCTCCCGGGGCTGTTTGAAGCTAACCGCTTTACGGAGGTAAACGGGGCTCTCTGGACACTGAAAATAGAGGTCCTGTTCTATGTGGCACTGCCAATAATTGGCTCGGTGCTCGCGGCAGCCGGCCGATATCGCTGGCTCGTGATGGTGCTTATCTATGCGGGCGCAGAAGCATGGCGAATCTCGCTTGAGCAGATGAGCGCCGCGAATGGCGGCGCCATCCTCATGGAGTTATCGCGCCAGTTGCCGGGTCAATTGAGCTTTTTCATTACGGGCGTCGCCCTGGCGGCGTGGCGTGAGGAGCTCAATTGGAAGTCAGCGCTCGTTCCTGTCGCGCTAATGTTGCTGGCGGCCTCAATCGCCATCCCGTCACTCGAATTTCTGCGAGCGGCCGGCGTCGGGATCATCGTCGTGTGGGTGGCTGTAGGTCTTCCGCGATTGTTCGATGCAGCGCGCTTCGGCGATTTTTCCTATGGGCTCTACGTATCCCACTTTCCGATCATTCAGGGACTTGTCGCGGCTGGAGTCTTTGTGGCTACGCCCTGGTTTGGATTGGCGAGTGCGCTAGCCGCCTCGCTGGCTGCAGCGGCCTTGTTATGGTGGCTGGTCGAGCGCTCATTCCTTCGATCCGACAGCGCCTATCGCATGCAGTGATCGAAAGACGCTTCGGGCGAAGGAGCGATATGGTCGACACGGGCTTCATGATGATCATGCCCGCGCGCTGAGCGTAGTTCTGCGGACTTATGTCGCAGATGCACCAAGCAGAATGAATCCTCCGGGGCCACATTCTGTGAATGAGCACTGATGGAATAGACGCCCTTCTCCTTATACGTGAGGAACTGCTGGCGCAGGCTCAGGGCCCACAGTCTGCAATCTTCCACATTGATCAGGCGTCGGCCCTTATCGGCCATGGCAAGGGCCGCCTCTCGCGACGCTTCGCCAATAGCGAGGCTGATCAAGCTGACTGGGGAAGCCGAAAGGGCGGGCCACCAGACGCCAAGGCCGATCGCACAATTCGTCATGGCTGCGAAGGGCGTGGATCAGGACGACAAGAAACTTGTCGTCAGGATCATGTTCAGCGTGAAGGACTGCCGGAAGCGGATGAATGCTAGGAGCGCCTAGTCGGAGCAGTAGCCATTGGGGTCGAGACTTACTAAAGCAGACGACATGCCACCGCCGTTGTTCGAATGGGCCTCAGGCCGCCTGACGTGGGTTACCCTACCGTTATGGCTTTGGCTTCTCTCGTTTGTCGTTACCCGACTGGTCCGCCGATCAATCCGACGACCGTTCAATGTTAAAGCTGATGCGTGGCGGTGGACATTCGTCGGCGCTGTTGTTTGGGCAGTTGTTGCGTCGGCGCTTCTGTATATCGTCTAGGCCGCCTTACGCTGCCAATAGCCCTCAAAGTCGCGCGAAATCGGCGCGGTAAGCGAGTTGCGGATCAGGCGAAAACAAAGCGCACCGTTGGAGCGCGCGGGGGTCTTCCAGCCAAGCGGCATGAGCCGCGTACCGGTGCAGGTACTTGGGGCTGACGAAGTGATGCTGGCCGCGCACCATGCGACGCAGGCGGACGAAGAAGCTCTCAGCATTGTTCGTGTCCGAGCCGTCCAGCGAATAAGCCTGCTTGTGGTCTATGCGCTTGGTCACGGATGAACGGGCCAGCACGTCCCAATGGCGGGCTTCGTCAGCGAACACGACCGTGCCCGGCAGCAGGTTGCGCTTCACCAGTTGGACGCCTTCCGACTCCGACTTGGTGACGAAGGGTCACCTCGTCGTGGAACTGCTGAACGCCCGTTGACGGAACGGGACTCCTGGTATGATGGCGGAGTCGGGATTCCAGCCCAACTCTGCCGTGCGCCCGTCCGAAGCGACCCAGACGAGCGCGCCCGCGCTTGCGCGCGGAACGGGGTCATTGCGTCGCTGGAGCGACGCTCGTGAAAGTCATCATTCGTGGAAACACGATGCACGGAGGCGAAAGCCTCCTCCGCGTCGAAGGGCATTTCCCAAACCTCAACGCCACGGTCGAAGAAAACAGGACCCACAATCTGCGGGGCGACCTGGCGTCCTTCGCTAATCAGGCAAAGCCCCAAACGCTTCGCAGCCTTGCGTTGGGCGTTGCTAGCACGGTCATAGCCACCGCGATGACCAAGGCAGCCGGTCTGAGCTGACGCGCTAGTCATTGCGCGCCTCCCGGGTTTCCGGGATTTGGTGGATTTGCTCCATAAGTCCGTAGTTCTGCGTCCAGGCCCCCCCGGAGAACATCATGCGATCGGGGTGCGTGCGGACGCCGCAACATAGGCATCGGCAGCCTGATCTGCGATCATCGCGAGCGCGTTGCTCCATCGTTCGAAAAGTCTCGCCGCGGCCCGATCGCGTTTGCTGCCGATCGCTTGGGGCACAATTGACGTTTTGCGCTCGGCACTTCCAAGATCGAGGATGGGTTGGGGTGGCGGCTCCAGGCGGCCGTTGAGATCAGCATTCGCGCACCATCGATTGGTGCCTTGCCAATCGCCAATCGTAGGGGCCCTTGCGCATTCGACG
>CADEDX010000816.1 GCA_902826195.1 uncultured Bradyrhizobium sp.
GTTCAGCACGGTACTTTTGCCTCCGCCGGACGGACCGGCGGCAATCACCATACGCGGGAGAGCCATTACGCTGAACCGGGGGGAGGCCGTTACTGCTGTTCGACGCTCGCCTCGGCGTCAACTACGGGAACTGTGGTGGACACACGCCGACCGTGCTCATCGATAATGCCGTCCCTGCGCATCTGGGCCAGCACGGGAGCGTTTCGTTCAATCGAAGCTGCCATCCAGGCGCTATCGAATTCCGCCATTTCCGCGGGATCATCGAAGTTCAAGGCGTTCACGGCCAGTGGATCTTTGAGCGCAGGCATTCCAGTTCCAGTATGGGACAGCGTGGAGTGCCCTGCAAGGGGGGCGATGGTAGGGCGGCCCTTAGGCCGCCCCTTTCTTCGGTTTCCGGCCAGCCGCTTTCCCAGCCTGCTTTGCCTTCGCTCGAACGTCCTTGGCGATCGCGGCGGAGTCGATCTTGAACCGCGTCGCGATCTTCTTGAGATTCGCATCGGCACTCGTGGACCACTGGCTGCGGATATCGGGAAGAAGCGCGATGTCGAAAAGCAGGCGCATACAGCCGGTCGGATCGAGCTTGGCGACGTGCGCCTCAATAGCCTCCAGAATCTCCGAGCTGCCAGGCTGTTTCGACTTGGGATGGCAACCCATCCGCTTGGCCAAGTCAATCCGGTATTCGTGCGGGATGTGGCGGGCGGAGCTGCCAGCGATGAGTTGCCAGTCGGCCGCCGTGGGCTGCTTGAACTTGGCCAGGATCGCATCGCCGATAGCGCGGCGCGTAGCCATCTTCAGGCGTTTCTCGCGTTCCTCGTCGCGCGTTTGCTGGCGTTGATCTGCGGCGGCATCGGTCCGTTCCTGCGCCTTGGCGTGGTGGACTGTGCAGGCAGGATCGGCGCACACAAGCCGTTTGGCTCCACGGTCGTGTCCATCGGTCACGATAGCTTCGCGGGCATGGTCGCACTTGATTCGGGCGGGATCGGTGCCGCTACGGGGCTTTTTCTGGGGCTCAACGATGTTGATGTAGTCCTTGACTCCTACCGGTCCATCTTTCCGTGTAGCGTACGCGGCCGTGGAGATTTGCACCAGCTCGGGGTTCGCGGTCACACTGCGTTGAACATGAGCCTCGATCTTCGCTTTGAGGCACGCTTCGTCAAGGCACGAATCACCATCGCAGTCGGGGAAGAGCAGGGCTTTGGCGCCGGTGCGCTCTTGACAGTTGTCGCAACTGCCGACGTTGGGAACCAGATCATCGGCGCTCTTGTCGAAGGGAACGGATTTGAGGGTCCTCAGAACCATGCGCTGAATCCACGCCTCAAGCTGCGCGACCGGCAGCAGGGCTTGAATCGGGCCGCGGTCCCAATGCTCACTGAAGCACGCCTCCAACGCCTGGGGCTGAACCGCCTTGGGCAAGGGGGCAATCTTAAGAGCGTGCGGAATTCCGATCCGATCCTCGTCGAGCGCCTGCCGGGCTTCTGCGACCAGGTTCAACAGGCTCAGTCGAGCCGCGATGTGTTTCGCGGTCTTGCCGAGCTTGGCTGCGAGTGCGTCCATTGACGACCCGGTCCGGGAGAGCATGGCCAAGAAGCCCTTGGCCTCTTCGAGCGGCTTCAGGTCTTCCCGTTGGAGGTTCTCGATCTGCTGAATGTCGAGGGCCTCTTCATCCGTCAGAGTCCGGATGTCCACGGGGACATCGGACATGCCGGCGAGCTGCGATGCGCGAAACCGGCGGGCGCCGGCGATGATCTCGTGAGTGACCTTCTTCTCCGGCTTGGTGAGCGGACGAACGATGAGGGCCTGTACGACGCCACTGGTGCGGATCGTAGCGGCCAGCTCATCGAGTCCGGTGAAGATCGTTCGAGGATTCGTGGGCGATTCCCGCAGTTCATGGAGCGGGAGTCGTGGAACGGATGATTGGTTCATTGGGTTTGTCCTTTCGTTGAGTGGGAATGGGATTCGCGAGAAGCGGCGCTCGCGCGATGGAGGAGCTTGCGGACCCGTTGAAGGTCCGCGTTGACGGTGCGGATGTGTTGACGCCATTCGGCCAGACTGGGAAAGTCGTTCCGGCCGTGGCCGCTTTGGTAGTAGGTTTGCCAGTCATCTTCGGCGCGCCGGTAGACGCTGTCCAGCGCGTTGATGTCTGCTGCTGTGAGGTTGATTCTCATCGCGATTGCCTCCCCGATTGGGAGAAGCGGCCCTTAGGCCGCCGCTCCTTCGGATACCTGCTCACCCCGGCGGTGCCGGTCAAGCTTCGAGAAGGCGTTGACGAGGATCTCCGTCACCTGCCGCGCCGGGTAGTTGCCCTTGGCGGGCATCTCGTAGTTGCGGATGCTGCCGCGGACCTGGACGAAAGCGCCCTTGGTCAGTCCGGCCATCGATTCGGCAACTTTGCCCCAGCCGACCAGATTGTGCCAGGTCGTGGTATTGCTCCATTCGCCCGTCTCGCGGTTCTTGCGGCCTTCGGTGGTCGCCAGGCTCACGCGGGTGAACTTCTTGCCGTTGCCGGTCTGCTTCTCCTTCGGGTCTCCGCCGACAAAGCCGGTGAGGGTGACTTCGTTGTTGCTGAGTTTCATGGGGTACATCTCCTTTGGTGTTTGG
>CADEDX010000817.1 GCA_902826195.1 uncultured Bradyrhizobium sp.
ATTCCCTCGCGCTGCATCTTCTTCTTCAGCGCCTTGAGGGCTTGATCGACATTGTTATCGCGAACGAGAACCTGCACGCGGCATCCTCTTTACAATTGATCGGATAGGAATTCTGGTGAAGTGAAGGGCCGGCGAAAGACCTGGCTCTTAACCCTGAGCGCGGGCATGTAGCAGACAAAACTGCAGATGTCCACCTGAGAAGGCGGTTTCCTGGCCCGGAAATCCACGAAAATCGGCGGATTCGGCCGGCATGATCCCGATTTCCTCAAATAACGCGGCCCTCACGGGCACCCCTTAGTGTACAGTCGCGGAAAACAAGAACGCAAACATCGGGGAGGCGAGTATGAACACCAAAAAGTATGCGGCTGAGGCGATAGGCACGTTTTGGCTCACTTTTGCGGGATGCGGCAGCGCGGTCATCGCGGCCGGTTTCCCGCAGGTCGGGATCGGCCTGGTCGGCGTGTCCCTGGCGTTCGGCCTGAGCGTCGTGACCATGGCCTATGCGATCGGCCACATTTCTGGCTGCCATCTCAATCCCGCCGTGACGGTCGGCCTTGCCGCGGGCGGCCGTTTCCCGGCCGGCCAGGTCCTGCCTTATGTGGTCGCGCAGGTGATCGGCGCGGTCGTTGCCGCGGCGCTGCTTTACGTGATCGCAAGCGGCGCACCCGGCTTCGATCTGGCCAAGGGTTTTGCCTCCAACGGCTATGACGCGCATTCGCCCGGTCAGTACAACATGATGGTCTGCTTCATCACCGAGGTGGTGATGACCGCGATGTTCCTGTTCATCATCATGGGCGCCACGCACGGCAAGGCGCCGGCCGGCTTTGCGCCGCTCGCCATCGGATTGGCGCTGGTGATGATCCATCTCGTCAGCATTCCCGTCACCAACACCTCGGTGAATCCGGCGCGCAGCACCGGACCTGCGTTGTTCGTCGGCGGCTGGGCGCTGGCGCAGCTCTGGCTGTTCTGGGTGGCGCCGCTGATCGGCGGTGCGCTTGGCGGCGCGATCTACCGCTGGCTCAGCGAGGAGCCGGCCGGTGTCGTGGAAGGCCTCAAGAGGGCCTGACCTGCCGACGCGCCGAGGGCACGGGCAGGCACGCTATTTCTTGTTCGGGGTCACTTCGGTGACGTGGCCCATCTTGCGGCCCGGCCGCGGCGCGCCCTTGCCGTAGAGGTGAACGGTGGCGCCGGGCACGGTCAGCCATTGTTCGTAGTCGAGGATATCGTCGCCGATCAGGTTGGTCATGGTGACCTGGCCGTGACGGACCGGCTTGCCGAGCGGCCAGCCGGCGATCGCCCTGATGTGCTGCTCGAATTGCGAGATCGAGGCGCCGTCCAGCGTCCAGTGCCCGGAATTATGCACCCGCGGCGCAATCTCGTTGACCAGCACATGCGGTCCGCCGTTTCCGGCAACGACGAACAATTCGACCGCGAGCACGCCGACATAGTCGAGCGCATGGGCGATCTTTTCAGCGACGGCGCGCGCATCGGCGGCCAGCGCATCGGATATCGCGGCCGGCACCCGCGAGAATTTCAGGATGTGATCGCGATGCTCGTTTTCGGTGACGTCGTAGCATTCGACCTCGCCGTCGGCCGAGCGCGCCGCGATCACCGAGATCTCGCGCTCGTAGGGCACGAAGGCTTCGAGGATCGCGGATTTGGTGCCGAGGTCTTCCCAGACCTGGTTGAGATCGTCGCCGTCGCGGATGATCGCCTGGCCCTTGCCGTCATAGCCGAAGCGGCGGGTCTTGATCACGGCGGGAAGGCCGATGCGCGCGACGGCCGCCTGCAGCGTTTCCACCGACGACACGTCGGCGTAGTCGGCGGTGCCGATGCCGAGTCGCGTGACGAAGTCCTTTTCGATCAGCCGGTCCTGCGTGGTCTCCAAAATCTTCTGTGCCGGCAGCACCGGGCGCCTGGCGCCCAGCACCATGGCGGTGGCGGAGGGTACGTTCTCGAACTCATAGGTGATGACGTCGACATCGTTGGCGAACAGTTCGAGCGCCTCGACGTCGGCATATTCGGCGCAGGTTGCGTTCAGCACCACGTCGAAGGCGGGCGAGTCCGGGTCCGGTGAGAACACCTGGCATTTCAGGCCGAGGCGGGCCGCCGCCATCGCCAGCATCCGGCCCAATTGTCCGCCGCCGAGAATTCCGATGGTGTCGCCCGGCTTCAGCTTCACCTTGCCTGAATCGGTCACGCCGATCCCTCCGGACGCTCCTTGACCGCGTCCGTCTGCTGCTTGCGCCAGGCCGCCAGTCGCGTTGCCAGCGCGGCATCGTTCAGCGCGAGCACGCTGGCCGCGAGCAGTGCGGCGTTGATGGCGCCGGCCTTTCCGATCGCCAGCGTGCCGACCGGGATGCCGGCCGGCATCTGCACGATCGAGTACAGCGAATCGAGCCCCGACAGCGCCTTGGATTCGACGGGGACGCCGAACACGGGGAGTTCGGTCAGCGCCGCTGCCATGCCCGGCAGATGCGCCGCGCCGCCGGCGCCGGCGATGATGATCTTGAAGCCGTCAGCCTTGGCGCCCTTGGCGAACACGGCAACGCGCGCAGTGCGGCCGGTGC
>CADEDX010000818.1 GCA_902826195.1 uncultured Bradyrhizobium sp.
CTACGAGGACGCGGGACATGGCGGCATATTCCAGCACCATGAGCGTTTTGTAGCTGAGGCCCTTGCATTCCTCGCGTGAAGAGTCCGCAGACTGGTGCATCCTCTTCTTCGCGACTGATATCGCCATGATGCGCTAGCGATACCGCGACTGTGCGGCCCCTCCACCGGAGTTGTCTCGGGTGCGCACAGTTAGCGTCCCTGAAACACCGCCGTCCGCCGTTCAACGAATGAGCGGATGCCTTCAGCAGCGTCGGCGCTATCCATCACCTTGGCGCGGATCTCCGGTATGGCTGCGATCGCGGCCTGTTCACCAGCCTCGATGAATTTCCGACCCGCTGTCTTGGTGACCCGGATACCAAGTGGGGCGTTCGAAGCGATGATGCGGGCGAGCGCCATGGCGCGGTCGATCTGCTGACCGGGCGCCACAACTTCCTGGACCAGACCGATGCGGTAAGCCTCCGCGGCGCTAAACTCGTCGCAGAGCAAGAGATGGTACATGGCATTGCCCCACCCCGCGCGCGCGGTGTACCGGAAGTGTCCGCCGCCCAATGGGGCGATCCCGCGCTTCGATTCCATCTGGCAGAATCGGGCATCATCGGCCGCCACGACGATGTCGCCAGAAAGCATGAGTTCGATCCCGATCGTGAAGCAAATTCCCTGAACCGCCGTCACGATGGGCTTGGTGCACTGGTTCGCAAGACCGAACGGGTCAATGTTGCCCACCGGATGCGGCTTCACGGTTGCTGTCGGGCCGAAAAATTTCGGCATATCGAGACCTGCGGTAAAGGCGGGTCCCGCCGCACACAGCACACCGACCCAAAGATCGTTGTCGTTCTCAAGTAGCGTCAGAGCGTCGGACAGCTGCGCCATCATCTCTGGACTGAAGGCGTTCTTCTTGGCCACGTTGTCGATGACGATCTTGAGTATGTGGTCGTGACGCTCGCAATAGACGCGGCCCTCGGGTGTGTCTGACATATCAACGCTCCTGGATTCGGAATGCTTGCCTCATAGGTGCGCGCGAGGGAGGCGGCCGCCGGAGTTTCTGGCGCTGCCTCGCGAACTTCGATCGGTCATCAACGAGCACCCCGGCTTCGGTCACGATGCGAACAGCCGGCTCCCTGACACCCGACAGGTGGTGGAAAAGGCCGGCGACCATGCCGCAGCTCCAAGCGTCGACGCTGTGTTTCCCGGATGCTATGCATTCTGCATGATAATCACAATGCAGAATTTTTCGGGCCGTCGTCTAACGCAGTTCGTTGGACGCGCGTGCGTGCGCGTGGCGTCACGCATGATGATGCTGGCCTGGAGGGGGCCCAAGCAGAGCACTTAGGCCGCAATCGGCGGTACTGTCCCTGCGCATGGATTTCGCGGTAGTTTGGCTGGCGCCTCCCGAACGAGGCAAGGCATACGCGGACGGAGAACACGAGTGGGTCACTCAAGGGCCGAGAAAGCCGAAAGCCGCAGGCGTATCCTGGACGCCGCGGCAACCCGGATTCGCGAGGTGGGATTGGACGGCGTGAGCGTCAACGAACTCATGCAGTCGGCAAATCTGACTCACGGGGGATTTTACGGTCACTTCGAGTCGCGAAGCCACCTGATGGTGGCGGCGCTTGAACAGGCGCTGGCGGATGGCGAAACGGCATCAGCGGCACATACGGGCAAGCGAGGCAGCATCACCGTGAAGTCCATCGTGAACAGCTACCTCAGTCCTGCCCATCGTGATAATCCCGCGACCGGATGTGCGATCCCCACCCTTGGTGGTGAAATCGGGCGCGCTGACCCGGAAATCCGTGCAGTCATGGCGGAACAGTTGAGACGCTCCTTCAAGACAATGGAGGAGGCCCTGGGGCAGACCGGGCCAGATGCAAAGCAGTTCGCGGTCGCAGCCTGGTCAATGATGGTTGGCGCAATGATGATTTCGCGCGTCATGGCAGACGACTCGGAGGCCGACCGGGTCCTGGCCTTGGCGCGCAAGTCCGTGCTCGACCTTGCGGAAACCTACGGTTGAATGCCGCAAGACGCGCGCATCGGAATGCGCGCCGTGGGCCCCGCTTGATTCTGCATGATGCATATCATACAGAATGGAAAACTCAGGTTGGGATGAGCGGTGAACGACGTGGCTCCTCGTTTCGATGATCGGGCGCACCTCTCCTTGTTGGAGTTCAGCCGGGGTGGCGTCGCCTCTTCATGCTCCAGCCGTTCGACACGTACCCGGCCCCTCACGATCGTCGACACGAACTGCAAGGTGGCGGGTTCTGGCTACTGTTCAGGACGCTGACTTTTGAGCTTCACGCAGCGAGTATGCATCGCTGCCAGGGAGAGAGTGTGATGACGGAAACGGTTATCCGCAAGTCGGCCTGCATTCTCTGCTATGTGAATTGCGGCATCGACGTCGAGATCGAAACCGGCCGGATGAAGCGCGTCACAGGCGACAAGGATAACCCCAGGTCGCTGGGCTATATCTGCCAGAAGGCAGGGCGGTTGCCTTTCTATGCGAACGATCGCGCACTGCGACTGACCAGTCCGTTGCGCCGCAATGCGCAGGGCGAATTCGATGCAATCCCCTGGGA
>CADEDX010000819.1 GCA_902826195.1 uncultured Bradyrhizobium sp.
GGAACCATACCCCGTCGGAGGAACCTAGATGCGAATCACCCAAGCCGAGATTGAGGACTTCGCCGCGCAGATCGCAAATCACGCCGTCCCGATCCCTGAAGCGTATGTCCGTGAGGTGATCGGGCATCTCGATAGGTTCGATTTCTTGGCCGTATTGGACCGTGTTGGGGAAATCTACGACGGCAAAACCAAGACGATACATTAGCGCCAGACCAACGTTTTACTGATACGCTTTGGCTTTCAAAGTCCCGGCAACCGTAACTGGAATGCCGCCGGTTGTTCCGACAAGCGCAGCCTGATCGTTGCCGGCTTCTCCGGTAGGATCGGATTATGGACTTTGATCGCCGCTAATGCCCGGTGTTCCAGCTCCTTCGCATCCGCCATAGTGCCGGGTCGTTATCGCGTGCCGCCGATCTTCGTGCCGCCCGCGCCAGCGCCAAAGCCGCCACGCTGGAACTAGCCGGTCTCTTCGCCATCTGTTCTCGCCTTTGCTGGCAGGCATTTGCTGCCGTTCTAGAGTCCGTAGATTCGGTTTGCTACTTCGAGAGGCCATCTCCCACAGCCTTGCCCGCCAACGCACCAGTGACCAGGCCAAGCCAGTGAGGAGTCTAACAGCACCGGAAGCGATTTCACCATGCCAAGTCGAGAAATGAATCCTATCAAAACAATCGCTGCGTGATTTTCGCACGGGTGCAGCGGTTGAATGAATCGTACATTCGTGGTCAGTCAGGCGGAAAAGTTTCCTCGCAGGGTGCGGGTGGGCGAACATCCCATCGCGTGGGTGGAAGCCGAGATCGACGCCCATATTGCTGGAAAGATGGCGTTGCGGTCTAGTTGACGATCTTCATCAGATGCGCGGCATACTTGTCCAAAGCATCTCGCTTCTCGTGTAGTCGTGCTTGTTGTACTTCTTCCGGACACCCTTCTTGGCGCTTGTTGAAGTGCTTACGTGGTTCATCACCGCGTCAACGATATGCGGCGGAAACCGAAGCCCGGCCAATTCCGTGTCTCCCGTGCGCCGCAGATCGTGCAGCACCCAATCCTGAACCTTCACGATCTCGTCCAGTTGTTCGAAGCAAGCTTCGCCGATTGAGACGCCAAGACCTTTTGACCGATGTCGGCTTTGCACACCAAAAGCGGACGCCCTGCCAAACTTGTTTTGGAGCCGGTGAAGCCAAGTATGTCGCACGGTTTTCGGGCTAACGAAGCGGAGGAAGCCGTTTGCGCACTATTTCCGCGATCCGATCGGGTGAAGTACCAGGCGGAAAAAACCCTATGTAATTCCCGTCGATTCCCATCAGATAAATGAAGGCGGTGTGGTCAACGGTGTAATCGTCGCGCGCCTCGTTTAGAACCTTAGCGTAGAAGACCTTGTATGCGTCCGCAACGGAACGGATTGACGACGCCTCACCGGTCAACCCGAGCAGCCGCGGATGAAACGTTGGGACGTAGTTTTTGAGATGCTCTGGGGTGTCGCGCTCCGGATCGATCGTGATAAAGAGTGGCTGTACGCCCTCGGCACTCTCGCCCAGCAGATCCAACGCCAGCCCAATGTTCTGCAAGTCAGTCGGACAAACGTCCGGGCAATAAGTAAAGCCGAAATAGACCAGCAGCAGTTTACCGCGAAAATCCTCATTTGTACGATTAATGCGGTTTTGATCGATCAGCTTGAAGGGGCCTCCAACCGGCTCGCGGCCCCACATGAGGATGTCCATGACTTCAGCAGCCGAGCGCTGAGAGTCGGCGACGCTCGGCAGCGACAGCTCCGATAGTAGTGCGATTGCCAGTGCAAAGCGCTTCACGCGCCAAACGTAATACGGCTGCCCGTCGTCGTGACAAGCACGTTGTTAGGCATCTGTGCGCGCGCTTCAGCGACAAAGTTCAAACCACTGCAATGCATCGGAATGAGCACATCCGGCTCAAGCTTCTTAATCTCCGCCACGACCTGCGTGAGGTAGTCCTTCGGAGCTGGGCCCAGGTGAAATCCGCCGACAATTGCATGCACTTTTTGAACGCCAGATACTTCTTGCGCTTGGCGTACCGAATTGACGATTCCGACGTGGCCGCAGGACGAAATAACGACCAGGCCTTTATCCTTAATGTTGAAGCAGGTGGCATGCTCGTGCACGTGCTGGTCGGGCACTATCTTTCCTTGAAATTCCGCTGCAGTAAAATGCCCGTAATTGCAGCCGGCCGTCTCCTTAGTGTAATCGACGGAAGTGTTCGGCAGGACACGCTCGATGGAGTTGCGAGCAATCTTGCCTGTAGTAAATGCATGATCGGCGATAACTGTGGGATTTTCCGCCAGCACGGTCGTCACCATCTTTGAAACAAGCTCCCCCCGATCAAGCTTGCCGAAGTCGACGAATCCTTGTTGGGGATTGCCGTTCACGCGATGACAGAAATTGTCTTCACCACCGGCGTAAAGCTTTACATCTGCCGGCAGCATAGTGCGGTACTTGTCCAGAAATCCCTGCAAGCCGCCGAAATGATCGTAATGGCCGTGGCTCACGACCAGCGCGTTGATTTTGGAGGGATCAACGCCGATCAGCTCCATATTGTTGAG
>CADEDX010000820.1 GCA_902826195.1 uncultured Bradyrhizobium sp.
CTCCTCGCGGCGATGCAGGCGGCCGTCACCTGGTTTCCGCGTGAGCGGCTCGGCGTGGCGACGGGGTGCCTCATCACGGTCGCAGGGCTCGGCGCGCTCGCGATGGCTGGTCCGCTCTTCGCCCAGGCGGGCGGATGGCGGGCGCTGTTTATTGTGCTGGCCGCCGTGGCGGCGCTCTGCGCCGTCCTGGCCGTGCTGCTGGTTCCCACTCCGGCAACCGTCACCGGCGATGTGCCGGATCAAGACCGCGGCCTGACATCCGTCCTGCGCGACCCGATCTTTCGGCGATTTGCACCGCTCGCTGCGATTGCGGTCGGGACGGTATGGGCGATCCAGGGCCAATGGATTGCAGGTTGGCTAGCCGCTGTGAGTGGGGTCGGGCTCACCGCCATTATCACCTACATCACCCTCATCGCGATTGGGCAGGCCGCGGGTGCGCTGCTCTGGGGCGCGCTCGCCGACTGGGCCGTCCGAAAGGGCCTGTCCGCTGCAAGCGTCTTCGTGGGCGCCGTCGCGCTTTGCATTTGCATCCAGCTCGCCGCGGTCGGTGGAATCGGATTGCCGTCTTCTATCGTCTGGAGCGTGTTGGTGGCTGGTGCCGCTTCCATGCTGCCCTTCGTGGTTCTGTTGGCGCATTTTCCGCAAGCCTATGCGGCTCGCGCATGCGCGAGCGTCGGCGTCTTGCAGTATGTCGCCACCTTCTTGATCCAGTCGGCCGTTGGTGGCGTCGTGGCGATATGGCCGCAGGCGGCATCGGGTCAAACGTCGGCGACCGCCTATGCGATGGCATTCATGGTGCCGATCGCATTGCAACTCGCTGCACTGGCATGGTTCTTTCTTCGATCGGAAACGCGAGACGGCGCGCAGAGCGTTGGCGACGTCGCTGCGTTTGAGCGTCATGTGCAGGCCGTCTCGGAACCGCCACCTATTCCTGGTAGCCCGTCGCCCGACATCGCTGCGACCCCGGCGAACCCTGCCGAGGAGCCCGCGGACACCGCGGCGGAGCACATCGACACCGCATTGGCACCAACCGAGACGGCCGGCGAGGCAGCGGTGCCGGCCTCAACGGCAGCCGAGGCAGTGGAAGCACCGACCGACACCTCGCCGGCGCCAGCCAGCCTTGCCGCTACCCCGGCCGTCACCGCTCGCGCGCCCGCCGAGACGGCCGCGGCTCTCACCGATGCCGCCCTTCGATCCATCCTCGATGCCCCGTTGAGCCTCGGCCCGCGTGGCGCCACTGACGCGGCTTCGCATGCCAGTGCCGACACGTCGGACGGAGCCGCTCCTGATCACAGCGCCGAGATTGTTCAGCCTCAAGCGCGGGAGCTCTCTTTCCCGCTGATCGCGCCGTCGCACGTGCAGGCGCTCAACGCCGTGTATCGTCGGCGCCCGGCCTTGGCGGCGATGATCGGCGGACGACACGCAAACATCACCGCCGCATGGCCGCAGCCGGATCGGCGTCCCGATGTGAGGCATCGGGTGGCGCTGCGCCTCGATGGCTATTCCGGCGAGTTGTGGTTGCCGCAATCCGTGCTCGACATGCTGGTCGACAGCGTGGATCCGGCACTGTCGCTCGATCGTCTGGGGCCGGATCGGGCCGCCATCATTCTCGAATTCGCTCTCGACAGCGCGCTTGCGGCGGCCGAGATGTATCTCGGCTGCAAGCTTGCCGTCGATTCATATTCGCGCCAGGCCGAGCGGCAAGTCGAGCGGCAGGACGACGATGGAAAGTTGCCGCTGTTTTTTACCCTCGATATCGAGGGGCTCGCGCCCACCGGCTGCGAATTGCGGATTCCCCCGGATTACGCGCACCGGCTTGCGGAGGGGCTGGATCGGCATGCCGGGATCAGTTACTCCGTTCTCGACCTGCCAATCCCGGTGTGCCTGCGCGTCGCTGCCGCCAACCTCGGGGCAAGCGAGGTTGAACGTCTTTCGCCCGACGACGTCGTGCTGGTCGACGCTTCCTGCGAGCCAAGCGATGCGGTGATCGCCGTTATCGGCGAGCGGCTCGTTGCGCCGGTGTCGCTCGACCCGGAGGGCCACCGCCTCGCCACCTATCCGATACCTGGAGCCACTTCATCCTGGGCATGGAGCATGCCGACCGATGCCATGGCCGGCGCGTGGGAGGCGGGCGCCGAAACCGACAACCGGTCGCTGCATGTCCTGTTCGAGATCGGACGCTTCGAGCTACCGGCCAGCCAGGTGAAGCAGCTCGCACCGAACTTCCTGTTGCCGTTGGAGCCGCCGCGCGACGGGACGGTCGATATCGTGGTCGAGGGACAGCGGATCGGCCGCGGCACCTTGATGCGGATCGGCAATCGCACCGGTGTCCGGGTCATCGCCGTACGCGAACGTCCGCGCGCCGCCCAAACATGATCTAGTTTCTAATGATGCGCCTGCGGCGCGTTCCCGTCAGGCGTGAAAAAGCGTCAGATCCCGAACCGGACCAGGATACGAGCGATATCCGTGAAGGACTCTGCCGGAATCCTGTCGCCGATCTTTTGGGGGATGAGCATATCGACCAAAGCCGCATCCTCGGCAACCGGGATTCCCAGGCGTCGT
>CADEDX010000821.1 GCA_902826195.1 uncultured Bradyrhizobium sp.
AGTTCCATCGTCGCACGCGCCCGCTGCAGCGGGCTCGCAACGAACGGCAGCGTCGCATTGTCGCGGCCTTCGCGCTTGAGCAGATCGGCGAGGACATTGCCGGCATGTGCGGCCTGCTTGCGGCCGAGATCGTTCAGCGCAATGTCCTGCGTGCCCTGCAGCCTTCCTTGCGCGTTCCACGACGTCTCGCCATGGCGGATGTAGTAAATCACGGGCGCAGGCATCGGCGGTCAGATCATTCCCAGCTTCCTCGGCGTCGGAGGTACACCAGCCCTGCGGCGCGGTCGAGCCAAAATCCGCGCCCGGTTAACGCTGTCTGCAATGTGCTTCCATGGCTGGAATAGATGCTCGGATTGGGTGTTATGATAGGCAAGGCGTTCGCGCCCTCATAATGCAACCTTTTGCAATCCGGTGCCGATGAGCGCGTTTCGTCAAAGTGTCGAAGCCATGATACCGGCGCTGCGCCGCTATGCGCGTGCGCTCGCGCGCGATGCCGACATCGCCGACGATCTGGTGCAGGACACGCTGGTGCGCGCGTTGCGTTCGGAAAAGCTGTTTCTCGGCGGCGACGTCAGGAGCTGGCTCTATACGATCCTGACCAATCTGAACAAGAACCGGCGGCGTTCGCTGGCGCGGCGGCCGCAGTTCATGCCGTTGCTCGACAACAATCCCGACGCCAGCGGCACCGAGGCCGAGGGCCGCGACATCGCCCGCGCGCTGGCGACGCTGGTGGAAGAACAGCGCTCGGTGCTGCTGCTCGTGATGCTGGAGGGACTGAGCTACCGCGAGGTCGCCAACATCCAGGGCGTGCCGATCGGCACCGTCATGTCCCGGCTCGCCCGCGCACGCGCCCATGTCAAGGCGTCGCTCGAGGGCGAGCGCACGGCGCTGCGGCGGGTGAAATGAACATGAGAGTGGCACGCGTGATGCACCGACAGACGATGCACCAACAGATTTGGAATGGACAGAGACCGCGACAATGACCGACCCCCACATTCCAGTCACTGAAGACGAGCTGCATGCTTATGTCGACAATGAGCTGCCGGCGGAACGCCGCGGCGATGTCGAGGCGTGGCTCGCCACGCATCCCGACGACGCGGCGCGGGTGCAGTCGTGGCGCGCGATGGCGGAAGCGCTGCACGCCAGGTACGATTCGGTGATGGACGAGGCGGTGCCGAAGCGGCTCGAACTCGAGCGGCTGGAGCGGCAGCCGCGCAAATGGGTGTACGGCGCGGTCGCGGCCACGCTGGCGGCGTTCGTCGTGGGCGGTGGCGTCGGCTGGCTGGCGCGCGGCGCGACGGCGGCCCCCTCGGTTTTCCAAACGCTGACGGTGGACGCGATCGAGGCGCACCGGCTTTACGTCGTGGAGGTTCGGCATCCCGTCGAGGTGCCGGGCAATGAACGCAACCACCTGCAGCAGTGGCTGACCAAGCGCTGCGGCTGGGTCGTCCGCGCGCCTGAACTGACCGGGGCCGGGTTGAAGCTGGTCGGCGGGCGGCTGTTGCCCAGCTCCACCGGTCCAGCGTCCTTCATGATGTATGAAAGCGCCTCCGGCGAACGCTTTACGATTTACACCGCCAAATCGGACGCCGAGGCGACACAGATGCGATATGCGGCGGAGGGCAAGGAAAGCACGCTGTTCTGGGCCGATGACGGTGTCATTTACGCGGTGGTCTCCACCGGCGCCGACCGGGGACGGCTGACCCAGATCGCCCAGGCGGTATACGACCAGATGGAAAAGAAGAGCTGACCTCAACCCAGGGGAAGTGGAGCGGAGCCGTGGTCAGCCACGACCCGAGCACTTGTTACCGGATTGCATCGCATGCGATCCGCTTTCAGCGCGGAAAGTGGCGGTTTGGCAACGCCGAACCCTCTTGTCCCAATTCTGACACCGAAAATCTGGAATCAAAACACCGGTCCGTCTCATTAAAGCACCGGGTAATCACGAGAAAATGAGCAGCGCTCGATCCGCCGATCGGCGCAAGCGGCCTCGATCGGGGTTTGGTACCGCGCTGGTCCCCCTTTCGAGGCCGCCCCTTTCCTAAAAAACCTTTTGTTTCCAGGAAAAAGGCCGATTGTTCGGAAAGAGTTTCTGCCCGGACCTCAAGCCTCAAGACGCGTCTTCTAAAGCGGGATGCGGTTAGGTTGAATCGATTCCAGATTCCCAAATCAGCGAGTTTCTGATTCATCATGCTGGCTGGATGGAGGCCAGCATGGATGGGCAAGCCTTATTCTCTGGATCTTCGCAAGCGTGTCGTGGCCGCGGTCGAGGGCGGCATGTCGCGCAATCGGGCCGCCAAACAGTTTGGGGTCGCTATCAGCACGGCTATTGGCTGGATGCAACGGGTTGAGGAGACCGGCAGCGTTGAGCCCGGCCAGATGGGCGGTCATAAGCCGAAGGTACTTTCAGGAGACCACGCGGTCTGGCTCTCGCAGCGGATCAAGGACGGCAATTTCACGATACGGGGACTCGTTGCCGAGCTTGCCGGACGCGGCCTGAAGGTCGTTGGGACTTCGTGCATGCCGAGAAGCTCAGCTTCAAAAAAAAGCGTGGCGGCTGGC
>CADEDX010000822.1 GCA_902826195.1 uncultured Bradyrhizobium sp.
GTCGCCGCCGGTTGGGCAGCATGGGCAGGCTCGACGATGATGATCCTCTTTTGTTGATGCCCAGGGCTCAGGCTCGGCTTGGCCTTCGGCGCCTCATAGTCGTCGCGCCGCGAGCATGAAGACTTCGCGATCCGGGCAGGCGGTTGCGAAGGCGAGTTTCACGCGTCTCACGCTGGTAGTGACGCGGGCGCCGATCTTGAGAAGCTTCGGCCTGATGGTGGCGCAGGTCGCCGCTGCGAGCTTGGTGCCGGCCAGACCGATGCGCCTGACCGCGCACATGAGCACGTAGGCGAAGGATGCGAGCCACAGACGAAGCTGGTTGGCGCGCATGGTCGGCGCCGGCGTGCGGTCGGCGAAGAGGTCGCCTTGGCACTCCTTCAGCCGGTTCTCCATCTCGCCGCGCTGACAGTACACGTCCTCGTAGAGGAAGCGCGCCGGCCCGAAAGCCGCATGGATGTTGGTGACGATAAAGCGCGGATTGGCGGCGCCGTTGGTCCATTCCGCCTTGCCGATGACGCGCCGCCTGGCACTCCAGCTCATGCGGGTCCGGTACTCGAAGTCGGTGAAGACGCGCGCCGGCTGCCCCGATTGCTTCGCCCGCCGTCTGGCCCTGCGCATCTCGGGTGCGAGCTTGCGAACGAGACGGGTATTGCCAGCGAGTCCCAGCACATACTGCACGTCGTTGGCCTCGCACCACGTCATCAGGTCGTCGCGGCAGAAGCCAGAGTCAGCGCGGATGACGATTGTCGTCGCAGGCCAACGGATGCGGATCTGGGCGACGATGCGGGCAACCTCGGCAACGCTGCCGTGAGCGGCGTCTAGGTTCGATGACCTGAGCTTCGCCGCAAGCAGGTGCCGGCCGCAGAAGACGTAAAGCGGCAGGTAGCAGTAGCAGTCGCCGTGGAAGTGCCGGCCCTCCTGCTCGCCGTACACGGGATCGTCGGTAGCATCGAGATCAATGACGATGCGCGATGGCGGCCTGTCGTGGGCGTCGAGGAAGAGATCGACAATCAGCCGCTCGATTGCCTCCGCGTCATGGTCCAGCTTGTGGTGCCGGTCACTGCCGATCTTGCCCGCATGCTCGAGCCGATTGAGCGTCGACTTGCCGGCGAGCCTGTCACCGGGCTTGTCGAGCACGGCGGCGAGTGCGGGATCGTCGCGCAGCGCATCGTGGTCGATCAGGTCCTCGTGCCCGAGCGCAATGCCGAAAATGCGCTGGCGCAGCAGATCGGGAACCGAGTGGCGGACGGCGTCGGCAACGCGCAGATCGGTGAAGCATCTCGCGAGGCGGCGGCCGAGCCCGGTGACCCGGTCGGCCGCAGCGAGCAGAACGACGCCACCGTTCGACGTGATGGCGCCGCCGTCGAAAGCGCCCACAAGTTTGCGGCCGCCCGACCTTCCCAGATCAAGCTCGCCCTGGCTACACTGTGTCGGCATCGGGGATGATCTCCTGCTGGGCGAAAGGCTTTGTCGCAGAAGAACTTTCGCTGAGTCGGAGCCCCGATGCGCATCACATGCGTGAGAAGTTCAGGCTAGAGCAGCGTGCCTTTAGTCGGAATCGGGATTCCGCAAATCAGCGAACTGTGATTCACCGTTGTCGGAGGTGGATCATGGGGAAGAGCTATTCGCTGGACCTGCGCCAGCGGTTGATCGATCGGGTCATGGGCGGCCAGTCGCGGAGGAGCGCCGCCGAGGATCTCGCCGTCAGCGCGTCGTTTGCGGTCAAGCTCGCGGCGCGTCACGAGGAGACGGGCTCGCTCGAGGCGGCGACACAAGGGCGTCCGCGCGGGACCGGCAAGCTTGAGCCCTATCGCGATTTTCTTATCGGTCGCGTCAAGGGAACACCCGACATTACCATGCTGGAGCTGGCGGGTGCACTCGAGGCGCAGCATGGCGTGGCCGTCGATCCCGCCTCGCTCTCGCGCTTCCTGTGCAAGGCCGGCTTCAGTTTCAAAAAAAACGCTGCTGGCGGCCGAACGCGATCGCTCTGACGTTGCCGAGCTCCGCCGCGTCTGGATCGCGAAGCGGCTGCCGATCATGCGGGAAATGCCGCACCGGCTCATCTTCATCGACGAGACCTCGACCAACACCAAGCTCACGCGCCTACGCGGCCGAGCGCCGATCGGCGAGCGCCTTGCAGGCGCGGTTCCATTCGGACACTGGCAAAGCCAGACCTTTATAGCAGCGCTCCGCTGCAACGGCCTGACCGCACCGTGGCTGATCGAGGGCGCGATGGATCGCGTTGCCTTCGACCTTTATGTCGAGACCCAGCTTGCGCCCACGTTGCAGGCGGGCGACGTCGTGATCCTCGACAATCTCAAGGTCCACGCGTCCGAGAAGGCTGCCGCTGCGCTCAAGGCGCGCGGTGCCTGGTTCCTGTTCCTGCCCGCCTATTCGCCAGACCTCAATCCGATCGAGATGGCATTCGCAAAGCTCAAGGCCCATCTCCGCGCCGCGGGCGCGCGCACCTGGGATAGCCTATGGCGCGCCGTCGGCGACATTTGCCAACTGTTCGAGCCCCGCGAATGCTGGAACTTCCTCAAGCACGCCGGATATGCCC
>CADEDX010000823.1 GCA_902826195.1 uncultured Bradyrhizobium sp.
CAGAACGCGCGGCAGACCGCGATTAACGTGCCCGGCAGCCACGCGCGTGACCGCTGTCGCAAACCGGCCGAACGATCGAACCGAAAGTCCGGTGAGCACGTTGAATTCGGTGAACCAGCTTGGTCCGCCGACGCCCTCCACGAGAAGCTTGCGCATCCTGCCGTCGAACGAGCGGAAATGTTCCTGATATCCGGCGGGCACGTTGACGCCGGGCGCGATGGTGATGTCGAAACTCGATTCATCGTGCAGCAGAATGATATTTGGAGGCTTGCGTGCCGGCTGACAGGCGGGCTCGTCTGGCAGCACTTGCTCGCTCGCGCGCGCAGCCGAGGCGAGATAACCCCGCAGGGAGAGTTCGTGAACCGCCTCTACGCCCGTCCGGGCAAATTTCGAGACGTAGCTTCGGCCCTCGAAATCCTCGTTGAGGCCGGTCGGTTGGAACAGCGACAACGCAACGAGCATCGCGGCCGATAGCGAGAACGCAGTCAGACTGGCCCGGAAACTCACGCGATATTCGTCCAGCCGCCAGCCAATGACGATCACAACAGCCGTCGCGATGGCCGCGAGCAACACCCACCAGCGAAGACCGGGAAACACGTCCAGCAGAAACGCCGTCGTGTCGCGATCCACGATCATCACGTCGAGGAAGTCGATTGTCATCTAGAGTTTTTCGAACTTGAAGCGCGACAGCAGCGTCAGTGCGATCAGGATTTCGAGCGATATCAACGCTGCGACGACCGGCCGGCGCAGCAGGATCAGCCACAAGCCATTGAGCATGATCCAGACCAGGATGAAGACGGCCACGCCGACCAGCGTGGGTTCGGACCCAAGCATAAGGACCGCCGCACCGGCGTGCAGCAACAGCACGAGGCCGAGGGCGGCGACCTTGTCGCCGCGCAGCATGTGCCCGACGCCGGTTCCGCGCTTCCCATCAGTATCGCCTTTAAAATCGTCAATCATTGAACTCTGGTCGCAAAACGTCGTGTGAAATTGGCTTGCGTCGTTCTGTCCATGCAACCTTTCAGGCGGCTGGCCATTCCCGAACTAGGCCAATCATATCGCTTCCGGCGACGAACACACGATCGGAGATTTGCATGCGTTTCCTGGCGGCAATCGGCGCCCTGGCGATCGTGGCCGGCATCGGCGTGGCGACTTTCTTCTTCGGCGGGTACTACAGTGTGGCGGGAACCACCGAAGACCCCGCCGCCGTCACATGGGCCCTGACGCGGGTACGGACCGCCTCGATCAATCGCCACGCCAACGACAGCCCGCCGGCGTCGTTTGGCGACGCCGCCATGGTCCAGGCCGGCGCAAAAGCCTACGCCAGTTTCGGCTGCGCAAACTGCCACGGAGCGCCAGGCGTCATGTGGCAAAAATATTCGGAAGGGCTGCATCCCTACCCACCGGACCTGAAGAAGGTTGCGGGCGATATTTCGCCCGCGCAACTGTTCTGGGTGATCAAGAACGGCATCAACATGACGGGAATGCCGAGCTTTGCGCAGGCCGGCGCCAAGGATGATGAGATCTGGTCGATCGCGGCGTTCGTCAAGAAACTGTCTGATGTTTCCGAAGCCGACTACAAGGCCTGGAGTGCGGCGGCTGAACCGAAGAAGTAGGCGGCTTTAACCCTCTGGCTCGTTTGTCCTGGCTTCGCCGGACGACGCAACGACGCCGCCCGCGATGGCGGCCAGCACCGCCCAATAGCCGTAGCGGAAGTCGGACGCCACGCCGAGGGCATAGAAGCTCGCGACATAGATCGTCGCCGAACCGCAGACGGCCAGCGCAAAGGATGCTTCGCGCGGGCCGCTTCGCCTCGAGCTCCAGCCACAGATGACCATACAGACCAGAAGCCAAAAGCCTGCGCGGAGAAAGGGCGTAGGTTTTAGCGCGTCGTGCGCCGCGGCCAGGGCGTTGAAGGCAGCGCGATCGGCAAAGACCTTCCTGGTCGGATTTTCGACGTCGGCCGTCCACATTCCCAGATTGTCGGCGGCGAGGAAATTCCACATGAAGGCCGAGCGGTGCTGCAGATAGGCAATCGGATGATGGAGCACCGCCGTCAGCCACGCGCTGGGTATTGCCGGCGTTCCGAACAATCCCATTTCGCGCTCGACCTTGCCCATCACGAAATCGCACGGCTTGAGCCGCCAATAGATGTCCCACATCGTCGGCTGATAGCAGCCGTTGAGCAGCATCGCGCTCTCGGGATCGCTCCAGGTGACGGGGAACTGGTTTTGCTTTGCGAAGTGGCTGATGCCGCCAAGGTCAAAAATCATGATCGTTTGCAGCGGATGCTGCCGCTTGGCGTCGAGGATGCCATAGTAGGCGAATTGCACGATACCGAACAGGCCAATCATGGCCGGGACATAGAGGATGACAGTCTTGCGTGGTGACACGCGCGACAGCCAGACGATGTAGGCCACGAGGATCGGCGCAGCCAGCAGGGCGTTCGGCCTCAGCAGGACCCCCGTTATCAGCAGCCCGAGCGCGAGCGCCTGCCCGGCCGGCCTGATCGGCGACGGGCGTTCAGATACAGCCAAGGCGGCTGTTGCGGCCG
>CADEDX010000824.1 GCA_902826195.1 uncultured Bradyrhizobium sp.
TGGGGCACCGCCGATCTTGGTCCTTCGTGAGCGTCAGCTTCGGACCTTCGACTACACGCTCCTAATGCCTGGTGAAGAAGGCTACGACTCGCTCGTAAAGCTACTACTGAGATTACCCAAGGTGGGCAGAGGAATGGTGCGCGCTATAGCGGACCTCGACACACTTGCGGATGCTTGGGCTGACTGTCCGCTGCTAGAGCCGTGGAACACTGACCAAAAAGGAGATCTAAGCCGGGCGTTATGAAAAATCAACATCACGACGGCCATGTGGCTGCGGGGGGCAAGTGTTTTACAATCAACCGCTAGCCATTAGGTTCGGCACGGAGCTGCTACGTCATGTGGATCAAGTAGATGATGTCGATCCATTCTGGGACACGCTCGATATTGCAGTCGCGTGGGTACGCGCTTCGGGAATGGCTTACCTTTCGGAGCGTCTTGCGAACTTCCTGCGAAATGGTGGTCGGTTGTCTGTCATTGTCGGCATCGACATACACAATACGACACGAGAGGGATTGCAGGCTCTTCTTGATCTTGAGCAGTACGGACGATGCGAGACGTTTGTCTACCACAATGAGGCAGGCGGTGTTTTCCATCCGAAGCTATATCTCTTCCGCAACGACGAAGAAGCGCGATTGATCGTCGGATCAAACAATATCACCCAGTCCGGGCTGTACGTGAACGTTGAAGCTGGGTTGCAGGTAGATACTGATGTTCATGCTGGCGTTGTAATGCAAGCGTTAGACGCACTATCATCCTGGAAAGACACGACGAGCAGGCTCGCTGTACGGCTGGATCAGCAATTCTTGGCCCGTTTGAGTGGAGAAGGTTACGTGCCGGACGAGGCTCGGTCACTCGACGAAATGCGTCAAGAGAGAACACAACGTTCGGCCCGTACCACCCCACCATTATTTGCGTCCAAGCGAGTTGTGCCCCCCCCTATCGGGGGAGCCCGTCCGGCTGTTGCGCGCGAGCGTCCGCGAGCGCGGGTGGCAATTCCAGAAAGGCCCGTTGGTGAAGCGCTAGCGCCAGCCGGAACAGTTCTGCTGATGCGACTACGAAAAGCGCATGTAAAGGATCGTCCGACTCAAACACAGATACCAATCCGGGTCGCGGACACATTTTTCAGAGGCGTTACCGAAGTTCGAAGCGTACACTCCGGGCAGACCCATGTCATCAGTAAAGCAACCGCCAGAGGAGGACTCAATACTATCAAGCTGGAAATTCCGGAAATGAGGGATTTCGTGCAGCCGGTTGCGCGCTTTGAGCGAACGCCGGAAGGCGGTATTGCGTATGAGATCTATGACGTTGGGTCACCACAAGGAAACCAGATCATAGCGAGCCTTGAAGAGGGCCGACGTTCTAACACAACCCAGCTGTCGATTAGCGATGTCGAGCGCGCCACATGGTGGCGACCCATCTAGCGACTCTTAGAGGGAGCTTGTTCTGTTGGTCGCTCAAACGACTGATCCCACGCCCTCAAGTCCGGCGCTCATTCTAAACAAGAGTTCGATGTATTGATGTATTTCATCGTAATTCACGCAGTGGATTCGAACTCCCCGATTCGCTCGGCTAGCTTAGCTAGCTAGCGTCGGCCGGGTCGGCCCGCTCGCTCTGGCTTCTGCGCGACCGCAGGACCGGGTCCTACCACTACGATCACATCCTCCACTCCTGACAGTTTGCGAATTACTCTATGCAACTCCGTATGGGCTGCAACTTCGCCGCTGGCGTCGTAAATGAAGAAGAGGATGGCGGTGTATTCGGATCCGCTCTCGCGGTAGCCAATGACGTCGGTTTGCAGCTCATCCTGAATCTCGCCCACCGGCTTGGAAGCTCTTACGTACTTCGCTTCGATCAGTAGACGAAGACTCGGAATGCCAAAGTCCGGCTTGTAGTTTTTCGCTCCAAACTTCGAAAGGTAGTCTTCGTCTACGAGGTCCGGGAATGTTGGGCGGAGAATCGACCAAATGATGCGCTGAACATCTGCTTCGTTTCGGATGAGATCGGCCTTGATGTCCCTTTTGGCGCACGGCAAGAAGTCACGAAGCGTCGCCTTTACATGCTCGACACTCCGAGTCTGGCTGCTGACCCACCCTGCCGCCCAGGAATCTTTCAGCAGGACCAGAAGCAGCGACAGTTCATGAAAGCCCAACTCAGCAAGGCGTATGCTCTCCAAGCGTGCCGAGAGGGTCGTCCAGCAAGCGTCCTCGGGAACTCCAGGCGACAGGCGAACGTGATGCGCCCAAGCAGCGCAGATGAGTTCGGACGAGGACAACTCATAGGCGTTTCGAGAAGCTGGCGAGCCGATCTGCGTTTCCTTCAAGGTCTGACGAATGAAGCCTGCCATCACGGCGGTTGTGAAATCGCTGTGCGTCAGAGTCTCCGTTGACCTCAACACGTAGGCACGGTGAGCACTCCATTCGCCGGCGCAGCCGAGCTTCTCTGCATTCTGAATTCCAACGGCTGCGCCTAGGAGCAGCTTCCAGTCGTTCGCAAACGCCGGCATCCCCGGCACGGGATGTTTCAGCCTCACTTTCGTGAGCCCAGCATCCAAGAC
>CADEDX010000825.1 GCA_902826195.1 uncultured Bradyrhizobium sp.
CTATTTCTGTCACGACGGATATGCATCAAGTTAAGTGCCGGATGCTCTAAAACCGTCGATCACGAAGGTCGAAATCCCCATCGTATTGAAGTGGCGCACCCAGGGGTCCATGCCGGCGCCGACACCGCTCGATCCGTGCATCAGCACCACCGCGGGAAGTTTGCCGCCGCCCTGCGCGATGCGGAATCTGCCGGCCACCGTGACCGGCTTGCCGTTGGCGTCACCGGTGAGGAATTGCTGGTCGGAAATCGTCAGCGACGGGATCGCATAGATTTCGGTGCGGGCCGCAACGTCCTTCGGCATCGACTGCGCATTGGTTTCGATGCAGGTGATCAATAGTCCCATGCAGAAGATCGCGGCCGCGACCGTAACGCGCCAATCCGTCAGCATGATTTTTCCCCCTATGTTTCCTTTTCCTAAACTAGATCAACCGCCGACAGGCCTGTCAAACGACGGGCGCCGGGAGACGGGACGGAGCTCCCAAGGGCAAATTCAACGATCGTTAAGCAATTTGTTCAAAGAGTTTCAGTCCGGTCTCAGCTTTGACTTTCGACGATGGCCCTCAAATTCGAACCGCACTGGGAAGAAGATCAGGTCGTCCAGCCAGCTGGCGCTCGCGACCTATTGGGATCAGCTCGCCGCCGGGCGGCGCTTTCCGGCCTTCACCGAGTTTCAACTGCCGCCCGGCCTACACGACCCGAAGCAGCTGGTGGCGTGGGGTATCGAGGGCTCGGGCCGGCTGCGCAAGTTTCGCGCGCTCTACCAGGGCGAAAGCATTGCCGACGTGTTCAGCGCCGCCTGGGCCGGCAAGACCATGGAGCAGGTGGTTCCAATGTCGCTGCGGAAGATCACGCTGGATGCCGCCAAGGAATGCGCCAACAGCGGCTGCATCGTCTATTCGATCTTTTCGACCATCGATGCCAGCGACACCCGGGTCGATTGCCATCGTCTGCTGCTGCCGTTCGGACGCGACGGAACGCGGGTCGAACAGATGCTGGGCTCGCTGCAACTGACGGCGGTCCAGAACCGAAGCCGGGTGCTCAACCATTTCGACATGCAGACCGACGTGCAGTTCGTCGGCCGCATCAAGTCCGGCTTCACCCAGCCGAAGCCGGAGCTGGTCAGCGCCGCGCCCGTCGAGGACGACAAGCGCAAGGTCGCCAGCCGAAAGGTCAAGCGGGCGGCCAAGATCAGCTTCGCCAAGCAGCATATACCTGTACCGTCCGCAGCCTTTCGTCGACCGGCGCGGCCATCGAGGCGACGAACATCGCCGCCATCCCCGATCACTTCAACCTGCTGATGGAGATGGAATCGACGGCGCGACGCTGCGCTGTCGTGTGGCGCAAGCCGACCCAGATCGGTGTCGAGTTCAGGTAGGCAACGGGCCCGCTACTGCGATTTGCCGATTCGTCCGAGATGGGTGAAGCCGAACCCGTCGGCGTATTTCAGGCCGTAGCCGAGCGCGCGGTCGAAGCCGATATGGGCCAGCCAGATCATGGCGAGCGAGAGGACGAGCGGCGAGGCGGTGCCAAAACCTGTCGTCATCATCGCCATCGGTGCGAGGTAGCTGTGGGCGGCGTTGTAGATCATGGCGCCGAAACGCGGTCCCGACAGGTAGGCCGCAAAGCTCAGATCAGGCACGAAGAACAGCAGGGCGTAAACCAGCCAGTCGCCGTCCCATATATAGTAAAGCGACGTCATGCCGATAAATAGCGCCAATCCTTCGAGCCGGAGCACCGAGCGTACGCTCCCGGTAACGGCGCCTGGTATTCCGGCGCTGGCAGTATCGGTCATTCCATTCCCCTGATCAGGATGGGCATATAGGGCCCGCCGGAAGGCGGTACCAGAGGGCGGAAGGGGTGTTTCCAGTCCGGAAAATGGCGTGTTAGAAGGCCCCTAAATCGTTACCCAAAAGGCGGGCGGAAGCACCATGAAGGACATTCTGGACACCCTCGAAGAACGGCGCGCCGGCGCCAAGCTCGGCGGCGGCGAAAAGCGCATCGAGGCGCAGCACGCTCGCGGAAAATTGACCGCGCGGGAGCGCATCGAACTGCTGCTCGACAAGGGCTCGTTCGAGGAATTCGACATGTTCGTCGAGCACCGCTCGACCGAATTCGGCATGGAGAAGAGCAAGATTCCCGGGGACGGCGTGGTCACCGGCTGGGGCACCGTGAACGGCCGCAAAACGTTCGTCTTCGCCAAGGACTTTACCGTGTTCGGCGGCTCGCTGTCCGAGACGCACGCGCTGAAAATCACAAAACTGCAGGACATGGCGATGAAGGCGCGGGCGCCGATCATCGGCCTCTATGACGCCGGCGGCGCGCGCATCCAGGAGGGCGTGGCCGCGCTCGCGGGTTATTCCTACGTCTTCCGCCGCAACGTCATTGCCTCGGGCGTGATCCCGCAGATCTCGGTCATCATGGGCCCGTGCGCGGGCGGCGACGTCTATTCGCCTGCCATGACCGACTTCATCTTCATGGTGAAGAACACTTCCTACATGTTCGTCACCGGCCCCGACGTGGTGAAGACCGTCACCAACGAGGTGGTC
>CADEDX010000826.1 GCA_902826195.1 uncultured Bradyrhizobium sp.
CGGTGGCTATGCTGCCGGCGCGGCCCAATGAGGTCTGTCATGAATCCCTTCAAGATCACAATGTTTGCAGCCGTTGCAGCTTCCGCCCTGATGTCTGGAAGCTGCGGAGAGAAGCCGTCGAGCGCAGAGGGCGGGGCTGAAGCTGCCGCCGCTTCCGGAGAGTATGAGCGTGGGCCTCACAGGGGACGCATGCTTCGCGATGGCACGTTCGCAATCGAGATGACGATCTTCGAGGATGGCGTGCCACCTGAATTCCACGTCTATGCCTATGAGAACGACAAGCCGCTTCCGCCGAATGAAGTCCAACTGAATGTTGAACTCCTGAGGCTCGGCAACAAGGTGGATCGCTTCGCCTTCACGCCTCGCGAAGACTATTTGCTGGGCAACGGCGTCGTCATTGAGCCGCACTCGTTCGCCGTCAAGGTAACGGCTACGCGCGGCGGCAAGGCGTCGGAGTGGACCTACGAGTCCTTTGAAGGTCGTACAACGATCGCTCAGGACCAGGCGGACGCTGCGGACGTCAAGGTTGAGCCTGCCGGAGCCGCTTCGATCGACCAGATCGTCGCCCTCACCGGGCGCGTCGAACTGCAGCCCGAAGGGAAGGCAGAAGTGCGCGCCTGGTATCCCGGGCGCATCGTCACAATGTCACGCTCAATTGGCGATCGTGTTGAAAAAGGTCAGACACTGGCGACTGTCACATCCAGCGAAAGCCTTCAGACCTATGCCATCCCGGCGCCCATCAGCGGCATCATCATGGAGCGGAACGCAACGCCAGGCGATGTTGCCGGCTCTGCGCCGCTCTATGTGATCGCCGATCCACGCAAGCTTCATGCGGAGGTCTTCATCTATCCGCGCGACGCCGAGCGTCTGCGTGCGGGGCAGCCCGTGACGGTGACCAGCATTGGCGGAGCAAGCACGCTCAAATCCAAGATCGAAGTTGTGCTGCCGACGTCCGACATGCTGACTCAGACGGTTATCGCTCATGTCGAACTTCCAAACCCGGACGGCGTGACTTGGAGGCCGGGGCAGGCGGTCGAGGGCAACGTCATTGTGGCGGCCGATGATGTTCCGCTCGCAGTCCGCACACGTGCGCTGCAACGCTTCCGGGACTTCACTGTCGTCTACGCGCGGGTGGACGAGACGTATGAGGTCCGCATGCTTGAACTCGGGCGCCAGTCGCCGGAGTGGACAGAAATCCTCGGTGGCATCGCCCCAGGCGAAGTCTATGTCAGCGACAATGCCTTCCTCATCCGCGCAGACATCGAAAAGTCTGGCGCGAGCCACGATCACTGAGGTCAGAAATGTTGAAGCGCATCATCCATCTATCTATCGCGCACCGCTGGGCGGTGCTGGCGATAGTTGTCGCCCTCGGTGGGCTTGGCATCTGGAGTTTCCAGCGCCTGCCGATCGACGCCACGCCCGACATCACGAACGTTCAGGTGCAGATCAATACGGAAGCGACCGGTTACTCGCCGCTTGAGGCGGAGCAGCGCGTCACGTTCCCGGTCGAAACCGCAATCGCCGGTCTGCCCGGCCTGCAGTACACGCGCTCTGTGTCACGCTACGGCCTATCGCAGGTGACAGTCGTTTTCGAGGATGGAACGGACATCTACTTTGCGCGTCAGCAGGTGAACGAGCGTCTCCAGGGCGTTCGCAGCCAGCTCCCGCCAGGTCTTGAGCCACAACTCGGTCCAATCGCGACCGGGCTCGGCGAGATCTTCATGTATGTCGTTGAGGCGGAAGAGGGCGCGCGCAAGGCTGATGGAACGGCTTACACGTCGGAAGACCTCCGCACGTTGCAGGACTGGGTCATCCGCCCGCAGTTGCGCAACACCAAGGGCGTCACCGAGGTCAACACGATTGGCGGATTCGTTCGTCAGTATCACGTCACGCCATGGCCGGAGCGGCTGTCGGCGTTGGGCCTGACGCTTGCCGATGTGGTCGAAGCGCTCGAAAACAACAACGCAAATCTCGGCGCGGGCTATGTGGAGCGCTATGGCGAACAGCTCTTGCTTCGCTCCCCGGGGCAGGCGGGCGGCATTGAGGATCTCCAGGGGATCGTCGTCGCCAACCGCAATGGCGTTCCCATCCGCGTCGCCGATGTTGCGGATGTCGTCATGGGGGAAGAACTCCGGACGGGCGCGGCAACCGAGAATGGCAAGGAAATCGTGCTCGGCACGGTCTTCATGCTCGTGGGCGAGAACAGCCGCGAGGTAGCGCAGGCGACTGCAGCGCAGCTCGAAGTTGCTGGCCGCGCTCTTCCACCCGGCGTTTCCGCCAAGCCAATCTACGACAGGACCGAACTCGTCGATCGCACGATCAAGACCGTCGAAACCAATCTTGTTGAAGGCGCTCTGCTCGTTGTCGTGGTCTTGTTCCTGCTGCTCGGCAACATTCGAGCCGCAATCATCACCGCAATGGTAATTCCGCTCGCAATGTTGATGACCATCACCGTCATGGTTGCCCACCGTGTCTCGGGTAACCTGATGAGCCTCGGTGCGCTGGACTTCGGCCTAAGCGTCGATGGCGCGGTCATTATTG
>CADEDX010000827.1 GCA_902826195.1 uncultured Bradyrhizobium sp.
AACCAGCATCCGCCACCACCGCCTCGACGGTGCCGCCGGCATCGCTGACGAGCTTTGCGGTTTCCTTCACGCCATCCGTCTTGTCGACGATGATGAGTTTCGCACCCTCTTTGGCGAACAGCACCGATGCGGCGCGACCGATACCGCTGCCGGCTCCGGTGATGACGACGGATTTGCCTTCGAGGCGGCCCATGGGTTTCTCCCTCTGATATTTTGCGCGTCGGCGTCTGCCGCCTTGCGGAATTCAAACAAGATTTCAAACGCCGGAGAAGGCAGCTCAAATCTTGGCTGGCAAAGTGACTTGAGACGATGCTTGCTCTGACGTACAGCGACCATGAACAGTATTGAAGGGTGTTGCCGATGTCCAATGCAGACAAACCGCAGGTGGTGACGACGCGATGGTGGTGGATCCGCCACGCACCGGTCCGCGAAGACGGCGGCTGCATCTACGGACAGAAGGATCTGGCCTGCGACACCAGCGATCGCGTGGTGTTCGATGCGGTCGGAAAAATCCTGCCGCGCAACGCGGTCTGGTACGCAAGCAACCTGCAGCGCACGCATCAGACCGCGCAGGCGATCTGGGCCGCCGGCTATCCCAAACCGTCTGATATGCCGCATGTCAAGGCGTTCGCCGAACAGCATCTCGGCGAACTGCAAGGCAAGAACCGCGCGGCGTTCTACGCGAGCCTGCCGCCCGGCCAGCACTGGCTGACCGGGATCGACGAACCCGCACCCGGCGGCGAGAGTTTCATGGACCTCTATCACCGCACCTCCGGCGCCATCGAAGAGATCAACGCCGCGCAGGCGGGCAACAACATCATCGCCGTCGCGCATGGCGGCACGATCAGGGCGGCGATCAGCCTCGCGCTCGGCGGCCAGCCGGGCAAGGGTCTTGCGTTCGATATCGACAATTGCTCGGTGACGCGGCTCGATCACATCGCCAGCGCCACCTACAACGGATGGCGGCTGCCGATGGTCAACCAGCAGCCCTGGATCGCGGACGCCTCGCACAATGCGATGCACCAGCCAGCCGGCCCGGAAGTCGCGCCGCCGGAGACGAAGCTCACCTGACGCTGCACGTTGTCGAAAGCAGCAAAGGCTGCTTAGCTCAGGCCTGAAAAACAACGCCGGCATCGCGCTGGATCAACATTGGGGAGAGAAACATGACCTTGTTCGATATGACCGGAAAAGTCGCTGTCATCACCGGCTCGACGCGCGGCATCGGCCTTGCCATCGCCGAGCGGATGGCGGAACACGGCGCCAAGGTCGTGATTTCCTCGCGCAAGGCTGACGTGTGCGATCAGGTCGCCAAGCAGATCAACGACAAATTCGGCAAGGGGACCGCGGTCGCGATCGCGGCGAACATCTCGTCCAAAGAAAATCTGCAAAACCTGGTCGACGAGAGCAACCGCGCCTTCGGCAAGATCGACGTGCTGGTGTGCAACGCGGCGTCGAATCCGTATTACGGTCCGCTCGCCGGAATCTCCGACGACCAGTTCCGAAAAATCCTCGACAACAACATCGTCGCCAACAACTGGCTGATCTCGATGGTGGTGCCGCAGATGATCGAGCGCAAGGACGGCTCCGTCATCATCGTCTCCTCGATCGGCGGCCTCAAGGGCTCGACCGTGCTCGGCGCCTATGCGATCTCGAAGGCCGCCGACATGCAGCTCGCGCGCAACCTCGCCTGCGAATACGGCAAGCACAATATCCGCGTGAACTGCATCGCGCCCGGCCTGATCAAGACCGACTTTGCCAAGGCGCTGTGGGACAATCCGGAGACGCTGAAGGCCTCCACCGCGCGCTCGCCGCTGCTGCGCATCGGCGTGCCCGATGAGATCGCCGGCGCCGCGGTGCTGATGGGATCGAAGGCCGGGGATTTCCTGACCGGGCAGACGATCGTGATCGACGGCGGCGCGACGATCAGTTGACTGAGTGCTGCGGACGCGCGTATCCACCGGCGTCATCACCCGCGTAAGCGGGTGATCCAGTACGCCGCGGCGTCTATGAGGATCGAGAATTCCCGGCGTACCGGATGGATGCCCCGCCTTCGCGGGGCATGACAGCGAGGGTGGCGGCGCGCTTGCGTAATCGTCACTGCACCGCCGCGTAAACCAGATTCCGCAGCAAATTCCGGATGTATTCGCGCTGGCCGGGCCCCTGCATCATGAACACGGTGAACAGGTCCTCGGCGGGATCGATGAAGAAGAACGTGCCGGCCATGCCGCTCCAGAAGAACTGGCCGAGCGAGCCCGGGAACGGCGCGACGCCACGCTGGGTGCGTACGGCAAAGCCGAGGCCAAACCCGTGACCGGGCGGCATCAGCGGCGAGTCGACCTTCACGCTCGCCGACAGATGATCTGAGGCCATCAGCTCCAGCGTCTTGCGGCCGATGATCCTGTGTCCGTCCAGCGTGCCGCCGTTGAGCAGCATCTGGGAGAACCGCGCATAATCCATCGTGGTCGAGACCAGCCCGCCGCCGCCGGATTCCATCGCCGGCTTCTCCAGCATGTTGAAGAGCTGCACCTTGTCGCCG
>CADEDX010000828.1 GCA_902826195.1 uncultured Bradyrhizobium sp.
CCGCGCCTGCATGAAAAGCGGGGTGGATGCTTTCGTGGAAGGGCTTATCGGGCTTGGTTATCGTTCCGAGGCCCTACCCGGGAAACCGGACCATGTTGCGTTCGACTACGTCGTAGAAGTTGGCCGGTTTTCCGGAACAAAGATCAGGTTGGGGTTCATCGTACCGAGCGACTTCCCGTTCACGCCCCCAAGCGGCCCGCACATGTCGCCGCATATTCACCCGATCAATAGCGGCGGGCAACACCCGACCGGCGCAATTCATCGCGATCAGGCTGTTCCGTTTCAGCAAGCGCTCGGCGGCGAGTGGCAGTACTGGTCGCGACCGTTTCCAGAGTGGGGCGGCAGCAGAAAGACAGTTGCAACCTATATGAGCCATATCTGGCGGCTGTGGGATTCGCAATGAGTCGGGTTGCGCGCAGCGTGGCAATGACGCAGACCGTGGATGGCGCGGCGCGCGCTCATCTGCTTCGTGAAGATCAGCAAGAGGATATTTGTTTCGCGCTGTGGCGTCCGAGCCGAGGACGAACACGATCGACGGCGCTGATCGAGCGTCTTATTCTTCCTGGCGACGGCGAACGAAATGTGCATGGCAACGCCAGCTTCGAACCGGCCTACTTTGAGCGCGCATTGGCAGAGGCCGCTGGCGAAGGTGCCGGGCTTGCGCTGTTGCATAGTCATCCACTTGGTCGCGGCTGGCAAGGCATGAGCCGTGATGATGTTCATGCAGAGCGAGGTCACGCGGGAGCAGCCTTTGGAGCGACCGGGCTTCCCCTTGTTGGATTGACGCTGGCGGGCGATGCGGCATGGAGCGCAAGATTTTGGGAGCGCACAGCACCGAAAACTTATCCCGGCGCATGGTGTGGCTCCGTGCGCGTTGTCGGAGAGGCCCTCGTAGTGCACTACAACAACAAGCAAGCACCGCCGCCTTGCTCAACAAATTCCCAAGTTAGAACGGTGTCGGCCTGGGGTGAAGAATGCCAGGCTGATTTGTCGCGTCTCCGTATTGGAATCATCGGTACCGGCAGCGTCGGCGGTTTCATCGCTGAATCACTTGTGCGCACGGGGATCGAGGATTTGATGCTCATGGATTTCGACCGGGTCGAAGAGATCAATCTCGATCGACTGAATTTTGCGACGCGAGCCGATATTGGGCGCTTGAAAGTCGATGCGCTCGGCGATTACCTAGAGCCTCGGGCAACGGCGGCAAAGTGCCACATTGAGCGGGTTGCCTCGGCGGTTTACGAAGGGGACGCCTTTCGCAAGGCGCTTGACTGCGATCTGCTGTTTTCGTGCGTAGACCGACCCTGGGGACGGCATGTCCTGAACCTGATCACATACGCGCACTTGATCCCCGTTGTTGACGGTGGAATCCGCGTGCGGAAAAACCGGCTTGGTAAGCTTGCTGCTGCGGACTGGCGTGCGCATGTAGCAACAATAGGCCGACCTTGCCTGGAATGCCTTGGACAATACGACACCGGCTTGGTGCAGACGGAACGAGAAGGAAATCTTGATGACCCCCGATACATTGAGCGGCTACCAGACGATCATCCGCTCAAGTGTCGCGAAAACGTGTTCGCGTTTTCCATGGCTTGCGCTAGTCAGCAAACGCTCCAGATGCTGGCGCTTACAATCTCACCACTAGATATGTCTAATCCTGGAGCACAGCTTTATCACTTCGTCGGCGGTTTCATGGAAAAGCCGGTATTCGGGGATTGCAGCGCCGAATGCCTATTCTCATCGTTGATTGCGCTGGGCGACACCTGCGGCGTGGTTGTCACAGGCAATCGGTTGCCGCGCCACGGGCAACCCGCGTCCGCAGCGGCGTCGCGTTGAGGTTCTTCGTAACCGTCTCGTGACGCTGGTGACGAACGCCTAGGAAAGGCGGGAGAAATGGTAGAGAGTGTCGATAAGCCCCACCAATTTTTAAGTGGACACCTATCAGTGCTTATCGACCCGATGACCGGGCCTGCGAGAGAAAAGAGCAGGAGAAGACATAATCCGAAAGCGCGGCTTCCGCGCCATCGTTATCAGCGGGCAGCCGTACACCGCGATGCTCGTCAGGGACGCCCGGCAATGGCTGCGATCTTTACAAGCCGCGCCTCCTTGGGGTCGTAAACGTACTGCGTGATGCTTCCGTCCCTGATGCGATCGACGGCCTCGTTGACGACGAACAGCGGTACGAGGAACCATTCGCGCGGGACGACGGGCTTGCCGAAGCGGTCCTTGATTTCGATGTCCAGGCGCGCCGGATCGAACACGCGGTGAATGAGGTTCTCCAGCTTGACGCGGTTGATATTGTAGAGATCGTAGGTGGCGACGACTTCCACAGCGGCGAGCAGGAAAGTTGGGTCGTCTTTCGCACTTGAGAACCGCGCGCCGACGTTGCTGCGACCCGTTACGCCGATCTTGTGCAGCACGTCGCGATTTTCAGCAACGGCGGGCAACTCGGACCTGCTGCGGGCCACATAGATCGTGCCGCTTTCCTGGTCGTCGTTCGACGCCTCATCGGAGAACAGTGGCCCGGCGG
>CADEDX010000829.1 GCA_902826195.1 uncultured Bradyrhizobium sp.
TGATGCGGCGGCCTGCGGCTTTGCGTCTCGCCTTCAGCATGGTCTCTGAAGCCCGTGCCCGGCTTGCGCGGCGCCAATGCCGGTCAGATCGTGCGGGACGTCCGCAAGCGCCGGCAGGAGCTGCAGCCGGCGCTACCAAAAAACGTGACCATCAACGTGTTCTACGACAGGAGCCGGCTGGTCGGCCGTGCGGTTGAAACCGTGGTGCTGGCGTTGGGGGAAGCCACGGTTCTGGTCATCGTCCTGCTGCTGCTGTTTCTCGGCAACGGGCGTGCCTCGCTGGTGATCGCGCTTAGTCTGCCGCTCGCGATCATGATCGCGCTGATCGTCATGCGGATGGTCGGCATGTCGGCCAACCTGATGAGCCTGGGTGGCCTCGCGATCGCCATCGGCATGCTGATCGATGCCTTGGTGGTCGTCGTCGAAAACATCGTTGGAAATCTGAGCAAGGACCGGGAAGGCAAGACGGCTCCGCTGGTCCATACCGTGTTCCGGTCGGTGTGCGAGGTGTTGGAGCCGGTTTCGACGGGTGTGCTCATCATCATCATCGTTTTCGTACCGCTGCTGGCGCTGCAAGGGCTCGAGGGGAAGCTGTTCACGCCGGTGGCGCTCGCAATCATCTTTGCGCTCGCCGCATCGCTGTTGCTGGCGCTCACGGTCATTCCGGTCGCGACCTCGTTTCTGCTCAAGGCGGCCCCGCACCGGGAGCCGTGGCTGATCAGGATTGCGTCACGCGGCTACGCGCCTGCACTGGACTGGGCACTGGCCAATGAGCGCAAGGTGATGGTTGCCGCGGTCGCGGCCCTCGTTGCGGCCGGCTTTGCCTACACCAATCTCGGCAAGACGTTCATGCCGACCATGGATGAAGGCGATATCATCGTCAGCGTCGAGGCCATTCCGTCGGTCAATCTCGATCAGGCGAACGCGATCAATGCCAGGCTGCAGGCTGCCATTCTCGCGCGCGTGCCTGACGTCGCGGGAATCGTGGCCCGTACCGGGTCGGACGAACTCGGTCTCGATCCGATGGGGCTCAACCAGACCGACACGTTCCTGGTCCTGAAGCCGTCTCAAGAGAGCAAGACGCCCGACAAGGCCGCGCTGCTTCAGCAGCTCCGTCATGAGCTCGCCGACTTTCCGGGACTTTCGCTTGGCTTCACCCAACCGATCGACATGCGCGTTTAGGAGATGATCAGCGGGGTGCGCGGCGACGTCGCGGTGAAGATCTTCGGTCCTGACATCACGAAGCTCAATGAGATCGCAAGCAAGCTGTCGGCGATCCTGTCCGGCATCGAACAGCATCGCTCACCTCCGGATGTCGGCGCAGATTCAGCCCTTCTTCAGGAACACGTAATCGGCCGCGTAGGGGACGCTTTCATAGGCGCCCGCCTTGAAGCAGGCGCCGGTCAGCCTTCCGCCGACCGTGTTGATCCGTTGCACGGTCGTTGTCGCGCTGAGCACGCCGTTGCCGCGCTTCGACGTCACGGTGAGTTTTAGCCAGGGAATGTCCATGGCGACGGAGCCCGGCGATGTCCCGGCGACCTGGCCGACGATGGCGCTGCCGTCGCTGACTTCCCAGCTCGGGCCTGCGTAATGCCGGCCGACCGTCTTGCCGTCCTGGAACAGCGTCGCGATCGGCTCGCGAAAGGCCCAGGTCAGCGCGCCGTCCGTGCCGCTCTTGCATTCGTAGACCTGCGCGCCTTCGGCGTGCAGCTTGAGGATGGCGGTTTCGCCGGGAGCCGTGATGGCGTCGGGCAGGGCGGTCTGCGCGGTCGCGGTGGCGGCCGAGGCGGTGAGAAGGATGGCCGTGAGTGCGGCGTTCTTGAACACGGCGTTCTTCAATAGGGAATTCTTCAATGGGGGATTCTTGGGGGACGACACGTGGTAGCTCCGTCTTTGGTTCTTTTGGCAAGGCGAGCCGGCCGGCCGCGCGAACGCGTCCGATGACAGGCGCCGAACAATCCATCGAGCCCCCAGCGGAGATGGATTGTTCGTCGTTCTGCCTCTCGCCATTGATGTGAGGAGGTTGGTTAGGGCGGCTTACGTCGCCATCTCCTTGGCGAGGTTGTCCGCGACCTTATCGAGGAAGCCGGTGGTAGACAGCCAGCGCTGGTCGGCGCCGACCAAAAGCGCGAGGTCCTTGGTCATGTAGCCTTCCTCGACGGTCGCGACGCAGACCTTTTCCAGCGTGTCGGCGAATTTTGCCAGCTCCGGGTTGTTGTCGAGCTTGGCGCGATGGGCGAGGCCACGGGTCCAGGCGAAGATCGACGCGATCGAGTTGGTCGAGGTTTCCTTGCCCTTCTGGTGTTCGCGATAGTGGCGGGTCACCGTGCCGTGCGCGGCTTCGGCTTCGACGGTGGCGCCGTCCGGCGTCATCAGCACCGACGTCATCAGGCCGAGCGAGCCGTAGCCCTGCGCCACGGTGTCCGACTGCACGTCGCCATCGTAGTTCTTGCAGGCCCAGACGTAGCCGCCGGACCACTTCATCGCCGCGGCCACCATGTCGTCGATCAGGCGATGCT
>CADEDX010000830.1 GCA_902826195.1 uncultured Bradyrhizobium sp.
AAAATCCGACGGCGCTAGCAGCGCCTTGGATTCAGCCATGAGATTGTAGATCTTCTCTTGCGGCTGCGGGCCGATGTAGCGAATTCGCTTTGCCATATCGGCAGGGACCAACGTCTCGAGAAATTTCCAGACTGTCCCATGCTCGGGATGATCCTGGTCCGGGCCCGCGACCACCATGTCCCAGCCCGGATTGTCAGCTGCGAAAGCGAGGAAGGCCTTGACGGCGATGTCCGGCCGCTTGTGACCAAGCACGAGGCGACCCACGAACAGAACGCGGTCCCTCTTCTTGCTCCACGACGGCATGTAGGGCACCGTCTTCACGAAGTTCGGCAGGATAGTGTCTGCTTTTGGACTGCCGAAGTCCTCCGCCACGGCGCGCGAAATCACTTCTGATGTCGACACGCGATAGTGGGCGCTTTGGATGGCAGCGCGTTCGAGTTCCTCCACCAGGCGTGAAGCGGGCCAATCGACAAGATTGCGGCGCACCAGTGTGTGGTAAGCCGAGTGATAGCGCGTCACTGTCACCGCATCGATAAAGTCGCTCGCGTTGACGAACGCCCCGATGCCCAGGTGTTCATGCCCTTCGATGACGTCGAACGGAGCAGCGCCGTGCCGGTTGACCACCGCATCATGCATGGCAGAGGCAAGGCCAAGTGCAAACAGGCCGAGGTCCTGGCCACCTGCGAGCGAACCGCCGGTCGGTTCGCCAAAGCCGTCCTTGCGGCCAAGAACGCGGTGGACGAGGACGCCGCTCTCATCTTTCATCGTGTATTCGCTGTCCAGGCCTTGCGCGAAAATCTCGACGTCATGACCAGCTTCCACGAGCGAGCGGGCGAGGCTCGCGTAGAACGATCCGATGCCGCCCCAAGCGGTCTC
Source organism: uncultured Bradyrhizobium sp. (assembly GCA_902826195.1). Lineage (GTDB taxonomy): Bacteria > Pseudomonadota > Alphaproteobacteria > Rhizobiales > Xanthobacteraceae > Bradyrhizobium. The sequence continues at coordinate 877 of CADEDX010000830.1, forward strand.
CGGCGGATATTCCCGTGTTACAAACGCAATTCGCATATTTCCAACCCGCTAGACGCGTCGCATCCAAAAACTTCCGCCAGTTGATCCTGGCACGATCGACGGCAAGAATTTCGACATGGCTTGGAAGTGCGCGTTGCCGAGAAAATTGTTCGCCAGAATGACTTGGAAGTTCGGATTGAACGCCAGAAAAGCAGCAAGAATCATCTGCTCGTTCCAGAAGACGTGTTCCTGCGTCAGCCAATGCGGAGGATATGGAAACGGAAGGAAGATATTGTGGATATGCACAATCACACCGCGGTTCAAACGCGGAAGGAGATGAAAATACTCGAAATCAACGTCATTGCCCGGCCGCCACACATGGGAGGAGTCGATGAATAGAAAATCGCCCTCGCCCAGGCAGTCGAAAACCGACTGAGAAACAAGCTCGACCGGCTGCGACAGGTGGTTCACAGAGCTCGGCGGAAGCTCAGCAACAGACCATGAAACGTAAGGGTCAATGCTGGTAAACTCGCAACCTACGCCCTCCGCTTTGTTTGCACGCAGCGCTTCTGCGAAGACCAGCGTTGAGAAGCCGGTTCCAATCTCGACGATGCGCTTGGGCTTCAAAAGCCGAGTCAAGGCGTAGGCGACTTCAGCGTCGACCTTTGGAAAGGCTCCGCCATAGCGATACTTGCCAACCTCGTCTGGTTTGCGGGATCCAAATGAAATGTACTCGGATTGGTAAGCGCCCAGTTTCTCGAGCAGGGTTAGCTGGTCATTCTCGCGGAAGTCGATGCCGTGGCAGGGAATTCGCTTGCTGATGTCTCCCATCGTCGGAAGATCTGGTATGGGGCTGTAGAAATGATTGGGTAAGATTGTAACACCTGCACGTTGCCATGCGGCGAAGTGAGCCTTGTAGCCCTTGTCGGCACCCCATTCGAACCTTGTCTTTTCGGATAGAACGTCTCCTATGATTGCGGCAAACTCATCCCAATTTTCTTCTGCGAACCTTCGCACGTCGGCGGCTCTGGGTTTCATACTTAGGATCTTTCGCCACCAATGAACTTCGGGCTTGTATAGGGCCGCCAAAGGCTGGCGAGGCGATCAGCCCAACACGCTACGCGCCCCACAGAGCTGTCTTCCGGCCTTCGCACGCAATGACCATGCACATGCCACGGCCATCATTGTATAAGTGTTGATGAATGTGATCGCTGGGAACGCCGAGGCGCGAGACATACGTCTTCCAGAAGCGGGCATCGCCCAGAAAGCCATGATGCGAGCCGTCGGGCGCCACGTCGAGCGTGAGAGCCTTCTTGTCGGCCACCATGTCAAAATGCATGACCGGACAGTCGATCACGACGTGCCTCCGAGCTATGCGCAGCATCTTGTAGATCGCGAACATCGGGAAGAAGAGGTGATCGATAACCGTGCTCATGAAGACGACGTCGAACTTCTTGTTCGGCAGGGGGATCGAGTCGCTTGCGTCCGAGAGTAGTCCTTCAGCGTCTCGTCGCTCGCTGGCTGAATAATTCATGAAGTCCACGTTTCGGAATTCGACATTCCGGTAGCCGAGCACCGAGGCCGCCCACCTGGCATTGTTCAGCCATTGGTCAGACACGTCGAGGCCCACCACGGTGCGTGCGCCTGCCTTGACGAACTCC
>CADEDX010000831.1 GCA_902826195.1 uncultured Bradyrhizobium sp.
CCTTTAGATGGCCGGACTCTAACTTCAACTGGAGGAAATCGGCAGGGGCAGGTCAGGTTGGCTTATCTCTGAGGAATTGTTTGATCCCGGGAGGATTTATGTCCGCGCGTCGCTGGCCATAGTGCCGGATGAGAAAGATGGCTGGCGGGTCATCATCCCAAACCGAGGCCGCAGGTATTGGACGGCCGCTGATGAGCAACGCCTCGCCGAAATTCAGCGTAGGCTGCGGTTGGTGTATCAGATTCGGTTCTGAGCCCGGCGGCAGCGCAACGGCTGGGGAGTGTGAATGCGCCGGCGAGCTGGGGCTGAAGGCGAAACTTAGCAAGACCTGACTTTCTGGTTGCAAGCCTCAGCTAGAGGCGTTTAATAATCCTGGTAGATGCGGAGGTCATTCATTTGGCACAGCCCCCCGAAGCAACGAGACCAGTCTACTAAACCCGCTCCCCGATTATCCGATGAGACCCAACCATGTGGGTTGGACCGTTTAGCAGGCGGCTTACCGAAAAAAGTGTGCCCGGCTGTCTTACGATTCGACATTCCCAAGCGGCGATGGTTGTATTCCCTGATTAGATCAGGGAGGCAGGGATGATTAGGTCAATTTTGATTGCCGTTATTGCAGTAGCCGCAACGCAAGCGCAGGCTCAGACCCCCGCTCCCGCGAAGAAGGGCGCGCCGGACGCAGCAAAGGTAGAGAAATGTAAGGAGCTTGCGCGGCAGCGCGGCATGTCCTTCTCAGGCCGGGATGCTGTCGACACTACGAGGCCATTTGTTCGGGCCTGCGTGCAAGGTAAGGTCAGCTAGTTGATGGGCTCAATTTGACTCATCGCGGCCCGTGGATTCGATTTGGTGGTTGGCCGGTACTTGCCGATCGCAAACGCGCATTGGCGAGTCATCGCATCACATCGTATTCGAAGGCCACGCCTTCAGGGTCGTGCTCTGTAAACCAAGCCTCCGCAGCCTCGGCGTTCGCGAATTCCTTGAGATGATCGCGGTCTCCGACCTGCTTGCTAGTGTCGACGTAGATCCAGACGGTCATTCGTACCCTCGCTGTTTCCTAGGCGACTTGACGATTAGCTAATCGCTTGCGAGCCGCCGCGTACACGTCCCGCGAAACCATCTTGTCCTCGATCCATTGCCGCCGCACGTCCCGTGGCTGGCTGAGGAACAGCTGGCGACAGTCGAAGTCGCGACAGACAGCTGGGCGCCGATCGTAGATCGTGCAACCCTGATCGCCAGGTAAACGCAGTCGCCGTTCGCCCGTCAACTGAGTTCTGCAACCGCAAAGCGGGCGCCGACCTGCTTGCAAATATGCAGGAAGTCCGGCGGAGCATTTGCCAATTCCTCTAGAGTCATGAGCGCGGACGGATTCTTGCGCTGTAGCTTGGCTGTCAGCTCGGCCGTCGCCGGGACCATTACGTAATGGTAATTGGCCGGACGTCGGGTGGCTGCAGCACAACCCCGGATGAAGCACGACAGCAGGCCGTGCAGGTCCCACATTTTACCGGCTCACGTAGATCGGTCATAGCAATCTCATCTGTTGGAACGCGGATGCGGTACGCAACAGACACGCGGTAGATATGGGCGGTTGGCGACCGATTGCCACGGCTGGAACAGGAACGAACGAGATGCGCAGCCGTTCTTCCCAGGTTCAATAAGCAAAACCTCACAGGGAGACCAGATGAAAAAGATTCTATTAGCTTCGGCCTGCATGTTCGCACTCGCAACTCCCGCCGCCTTCGCACAGACTGCCCAGCCATCTCCTGGCGCATCTAGCCAGGGCAATGTTGGACCAGGCGCATCCGAAGGCGCCATGAAGGACGGCGCAATGAAACAGGGCACCACTGGTGCGAGCAGCAAACCCTCGCCTCGAGGCGACGCCAGCACATCCGGCGCGCCCACGGGCGCCCCCGTCAACAACACCGGTGCAGCCACCCAACCGGGTGCAGTAAAGGACGGCGTTAACAGCCGATAAGGCTTCGATTGTATCGGTAGGGCCGTCCGGTTGGGCGGCCTTAACTTGCTCTCCGTGACTTAGCGGGGTCACTAGTGCGGTCTATTGGATACACATCTAACCCTCGCGCAAACGCGCATCACCACTCGAACGATAGTAGAGAGTTATCGCCGCTCCGTTGGGAGCGCGGCCAGCGACCTCACAGATTCGCCTCGTGGCCACCATCGTTTTCAAATGATGCTTGATAGTCTTCATCGACCAAAGGCCAAGGGTTTCGGTGATCCAAGACAAGCTCGCGGCGTTTTCCTTACCCACGGGCACGACCAGCAGCAGGCTTTCTCGATTGACCATAGCATCACCCCGAATCTCTCCGTGATCAGTGGCGTTCTCGGTTCATGTGCATCTAGATGATTCAGCGCGGCCCGTGGATTCGTTTTGGTGGCAATCCGGTACCCCTAGCCCTCAGGTAAACCCGCATCAGGAGCCCTTTCTGAGTCATGGTGACCCAGGTCACTGTCTCGTGAACGAAGCCGGTCTATCGGCACGCGAAGCAATCCTGAAACA
>CADEDX010000832.1 GCA_902826195.1 uncultured Bradyrhizobium sp.
AAGTACCTAGCGATTGTGGCTGGCACAGTATTTGTGCTGGGTACAGAGCGTATTGTGCTTTTAGCAATCATTGGCTGTGTCGCAGTTTCGCTTGTTATTGCCCTTGAAGTTTCTGTCCCGGCTGACACAGGGCTCCTGACAAAGCGGCAAATGCTGGAAAACTTCATTAGCTGCATCATCGGAACGTCGCTTATCCTCTTCGCAATCATCTTCTATGCCGTCCGCGAGGCCTCTCGCGCAGAAGCCATTGCCGAACAGGAGTATCGGAGGTCTGAGAGCCTATTGCTCAATATCTTGCCTGAAACTGTGGCCAACCGCCTAAAATGCGCGAACGGAATTGTAGCGGACAAGTACGAAAACGCCTCCGTTCTGTTCGCAGACATGGCGGGCTTCACCGCAATGGCTAGCCAAACCACCCCTATGCAAGTTGTTGAGTTACTCAACAACGTGTTTACAGCGTTTGATGAACTTGTTGAGAAGCACGGGCTAGAGAAGATAAAGACGTCTGGAGACGGCTACATGATCGTCAGCGGTGTACCTGTCGAGCGGACGGATCATGCAAACGCGTTGGCTACCTTCGCTCTTCAGATGCTCGCTGTTGCAGCGGGCCTTCGCGATCAAAACGGCAAAGCCGTGCCCATCCGAATTGGCATAGCGACGGGGCCTCTGGTTGCGGGCGTGGTAGGTCGTAAGAAATTCTTTTATGACGTTTGGGGAGACGCAGTAAACGTTGCGTCGCGAATGGAGTCGACGGGAATGGCTGGACGTATCCATGTTTCGATGGAGGCATATGAACTTTTGAAAGAAGATTTCGTTCTTGAGGCGCGAGGCGCAATCGATATCAAAGGAAAAGGGATGATCTCTACTTGGTTCCTGCTCGGTTGCCGAGGCGATAGGATTTGTGCGGACCGTCAATCCAAGCTCTGATGCTCACACACCGAGACTGCTACTCAATCAGTAATAATCCTCGCTTCCTGTCGCCGTCCCACGTATCCATCGCAGCAAACAAACGGGAACGTTCAACGAGCCAAGGTCTGAAGTCCCGATTAACGTCTAAAACAAAAACCATGTCCTCCCTCTCAAGATATCCGCCAATCGGGGAGTGATGTCCGACGCCTGCTCCAAATATACTCTTGCGGTTAAAGTTTATAATATAACGGCGCTTGGTATCATTTGCGAGCCGGAGATGACGCCGAAATTCTTCGGCCGACAAGTTCCGCAAAACAGTAACGGTCCGCTTCGTCTTCAGTCGCGTGACTTCGGCGAGTTCGTCGAGGGTCAGTCCCATAAAACAGATCCCGCTCCAGCATCGCCCTGTCCCGGACAGGACAGCACCTTCGGAGGTCGCGGTTTCCTGCAAAGATCGCAGCGCGTTTGCTACGCTTGCAGGACCGCACATTGATGCGTTCGATTGCCATGCCACCCTATTCTCGAAGGTGGCCGCCGCGGGAAGTTCCCATGCTTTCGCTAATTCGCTTTCAGATCTCACGACAGATGAACGGATTGCATCCGAACTGACTTTGGTCGGGCTGATGATAAAGATAGTGCCCCCGACAGAAGCCATCGTTGCTAGCACTGCGGCGAGAGCACCAATTCTTCTCATGGACTGTCTCATGCCAATGCGATGCTGAACTGTTAGCTGAAGTCCACGTTGCGTTAAGATTTTAAAAACGGTGATGCCCCTGCGCTTTTCGACAATTTTGGGACGCTAGCTTGGGCACTTGGTTTCCCTGCACGAAGCCTTTAGCCGCTGATTTGGACGATCGACAAAATCGCGGCGCGAACCTTTCCGACAAACAGCCTACGTTTCCCTTATTGTCGGCACGTACGCGCAAAATCGTCGGATTAACAATCTTTAAGCCACTGCGGCGCGATGCGTGCAGCATTTTTTGAATTGATCTTTACGGGTTTCAACTAACGGGTCATTCCAATGCCGGCTTTTAATCACTGGAGCAGCGATAGGTGAAGGCTCGGGTGGCACTTGCGGTCCGTTGCGACTGGCACAACGGGGCTGATGTAGTCCACCGGCACCGGAAATGGCCGCTACCTCGATACGCCAATCTAGCTGCAGCTCGACGGGATCCACGGCCCCTTATGCGGCGCGCTTTACCCCCTTAAATTGGCCGGATTTCGATCTCCGATGGCACGGGCATTGGGTTCGGGCACCGTTTAACCCACGACACGGCGTCCTCCATGCTGGGCAACTCCCAGACCCAGTAACCCGCGACCAAATCTCCGTCGAACGGCCCGTCTTTCACGGTCCGCGACTGGCCGTCAAACCGCACCCGCTTCCCCTCGCGGCTGAGACGCAAGCCATCGCAGTCTTTGAGGACACCAGCCTTCCTGAGCTCATCATTGAAGACCTCCATCGCCGCCATCGACTTTTCATGTCGGCCTCGTTCATCTCGTCGATCGTTTTCTCAAGGTCCGGGTTCGACTTGACCAAAATCAGGAACGCGCCTTCGGCGGATACACCAAACTCTACGAACCCCCGCGAAGTCCTGGGCCGATC
>CADEDX010000833.1 GCA_902826195.1 uncultured Bradyrhizobium sp.
CCGCTGATCTCGGTGCTGTTCATGGCGTCGTTCATGTTCCCGCTGTTCATGCCGGTCGGCAAGTCGCCCGACGTGCTGCTGCGGGTGCTGGTGGGGATCACGCTTTTCGCCGCGGCCTACCTCGCCGAGATCTACGACTACGACTGGAACACGCTCGCCACCGCCCATCCGACGAAGGCCCGTCCGCGCGTCGCCAAGGATGACGAGACGACACCGGCCGGCTTCAAGCGCGTCGCCTTTTCCTCGGTATTCGAAGACGGCGAGTGAGGTTGGACCGTTCCGGTGACTGAGATCACGTAGCGTACCGGAGGCTGCCGGAAACTGGCGGCATTCAAACCGGCGGCATGTCCTTGACGCGCAGTCGCACCGCGGGGTCGCCGAGTATGAGGAAGTTTCGTGCGTCGTCGCGCGAGACCCAGAGGTTGCCGAGCTTGCGGAGCGCGACGTCCGCGCCCTTCGCAAGATCGGCCTGCATCTCGCTGAGCTCGGTTGCGATCGCCGCCCAGCGCAGGTTGAACATATCGGTGGCCTGGCCGATGCGCTGGCCATTCAGCAGCCGGCCGATTACGTCCCGAAAACCTTGAATTTGCGAACCGCCACGCTGGCCCTGGAATGAATAGGCCCAGGCCCGTTCGACATGGGCGAGCACCGCCAGTGCCCCGCCATTGGGGTGCCCAAGCAGTCTCTGCGGCAGGCGCGACAGGAACGGCTTGTCGGCGATTTTTTTCGGCGCTTTGTTCAGGCGGTCGAAATCGTCCAGTTCGGTGCACCCACCGCCGTAGCAGGCGAACAGGAAATACATCATGCCCTGAAGCCTCGCATTGTCCGGAACGTCGGAAGCCGCGAACCAGTGCTCCGGCTTGATCGCGCCGGAGCGAACCCAGTCCTGGCACACCAAAGCCCCCTGGGCCTCCAACTGCCTGATGTCGCCGAGCGGAAACTGCATGCCGTGACTGCCGCTGACGAGCAGTGCCGGCGTTGGTTGCGTCTGGCCCTGCAACAGCGCAGCCAGCGCGGATTTTGTCGCGGCGTCGCCAAGCAGCGTCTGCAGGCCGAATTTCTGCCGCTTCCACACGCTAGTGCCGCCGTTCTCTCCGTCCGCCAGTGGCCGCGCCACCTGACGCATGAAAAGCTGGGTCGCTTCATCGAAGTCATGTGCGGTAGCGAAAATGGTGCCACGGCGTGACGTCGGAACCGTCGCCGACGTCTCATAGCGGACGACGCTTTCCGCATAGCGGCGGAACTCATCGGCCGTGTCGAACCACAGCCGCCCCGCGGCCCAGTAGATGTCGAGCGAATACTGAAATTCGAACGGCAATTCGTCGGGAGAGCCAATCAGCAGCAGATAGAACGGAACGCCCTTTTCAGGGTCGACGACGTCCATTCGCACATTGTGCCGCTTGAGCCAGTCATTCGCGGTGTCGCCGGCGCGATAACCATCGGGCCCGTCGAATATCTTGAAAGGCTGCGCCTGCGCCTTGCGATGGTCGAGCAGCGGCTGCAGCGCGTCCTTGATCGACTGGCTGACACTCGGGGCGTAGATGACGCCCCATCCAGCCTGAGCCAGATCGCTGGGATCGACGCCGCCTTCGGTGGCAAACGAGATGTTGGCGAGGTCGACGCGGTTCGCCAGCGCCAGCGTCTCAGGGGTGGGCTCGATCGCGCGCCCCAGCAAGGCGTTGATGACCTCATCGGTCAGCCCGCTGAGCGGCAATCCGGTGTCGGCACGAATGCCGAACGGGATTGGAGCATCGTCATCGGCCATGAGGGCGGTCCTCCTAGCCAGCGGCGGACGCGAGGGCCGCAGCCCAGATCAGATGCGCGACTTCGGGCCCTGCAATATCGCTGTGGGCGCCGCTCACGCCGTCCATGTGAGCGATGAACTGCGAGCCGTCCACGTTATAGACCTTACCGGATGCGAATTGGTAGGCTGCCGACGCGCCCAGCATCGTGAGCTCGCTACGCGAACCGTCCGGCACGCCCTGCAGGCCGAACGCGCCGATCGCGCCGAACTTGGGAAAGGTACCCGCGAAATTGACCGAACCCTTGATGCGAGAGGCCAACGGATAGAGAAAGCCCACCGCGTTGTCGTGTTTCGACTGTGTGGTGACGATGGGCCCGCGCACCTTGCCATCGGCCAGAATGCGGCTGAAATAACCGGGACCTGCATCGTCAAACGGGATATTGCCCGAATAGCACCACAAGGATACGGCGCCCTGCACCAAGGCGACGGAATCGACCGGCCGCGGCAGTTGGCCAGCGGCATCGGGACCTCCCAGCATCCCGGACACGACGATGGTGCCGAAGCTATGACCCATCAGATGTATCCTGGTGTGGCCGTCCGCGGTCGCGGTCTGCAGCTTCTTGAGGAAATCATGCATGCCGCCTTCGCCGATGGTGCGGGCGCGCTTCTTCATCGTCCAATAGGAGAGCTGGCGCAGCGGTCCGAGCAGTCCGCCAAGGTCGATGCCGCCGCCGAACGAGGCAGGTCCTTCCGCGTTGCCGGCCTCG
>CADEDX010000834.1 GCA_902826195.1 uncultured Bradyrhizobium sp.
GCGCTTCCGGGTGCGACACTTCCGGGTCCGCTTCCGGGTGCTTCCGGGTAATAAGCCATTGCAACTACACGGTAAAAGACCTGACCCGGAAGCGCTTCCGGGTGCGACACTTCCGGGTCCGCTTCCGGGTCAGCCCCACCCCCCGGTAGTGAAACGTACCGGGGGTGCGGCCGGAGCGGTGAAAGGAAAATACTCGCCTGCTACTACTCGCAACGCCTATCCGCCTTAAGGCCGGTCAGCGGGATATGCTGAGCGATGGTGAAGCGAGGCCTTTGGGGCGGCCAGCTCGGCGAAGCACCCGGGGCGGCCCGTTCTCGGCCATCGGATTACCGAAAAGCCGCCGACCTGGCAGGCGATTGACGTTAAGTCTTTGAGTCTTAACGTCTTTCAGGCCTAGTACCCACTTTCCCTGGGAAGTGAGTCATGATTCAACATCGGGATGGTACCCGAAGCAAGAGAAGTCCGCCTTTCGAGGAAAGATCGCAAGGTGCTTGAGGAACGTTGCCGCTCACCGGTGACGTTGCAGCGCGATTTGAAGCGGGCACGGATCGTGCTGCTGGCCGCGGCCGGTCGCAGCACCCGATCGATTGCCAGGGAGGTTGGGGTTCAGCCACGGATTGTCAGCCTTTGGCGGCATCGCTATGCGGATGATGGTCTTGAAGGTCTGCAAAGCAAGCCTCTGCCGGGCAAGCAGCCGATCTATACGAAGGCCACCGACAAGCGGATTTTGAAGTTGCTCGATAAATCGCCTCCCGCCGGGTACGCGCGCTGGACGGGGCCTCTGCTGGCTGGGGAACTTTGCGATGTCGACGTGCAATATGTCTGGCGGTTCTTGCGCAGCAACAAGATCGATCTCGCCGCTCGCAAGCTCGCAAGTCGTGGTACGAGAGCAACGACCCGCAGTTTACGGTCAAAGCGCCGACGGGGTTGGCCTCTATGTCGCCCCGCCAAGCAAGGCCATCGTGCTATGCGTGGACGAAAACCCATCGATCCAGGCCCGGGAAAGAGCGCAGGGCTATCCAAAGCTGCCCAACGGCAGGTCCCTGACCGGGCAAAGCCACGACTACAAGCGGCACGGCACGACCACGCTGTTTGCCGCGCTGGAAGTCGCCACCGGGAAGATCCTTGCGACGCATTCGAAACGACGTCGCCGGGTCGAGTTTCTCGACTTCATGGATCCTTGACCGCAGCATTTCCGAACCGCGAGCTTCACGTCATTCTCGATAACCTCAGCACCCCCAAGAAGAACGACGACTCGCTCGAGGCGCATCCCAATGTGAAATATCATTCCAAGCCCACCAGCGCGTCCTGGCTCAATCAGGTCGAGGTGTGGTTTTCGATCTTACAGGGGCAATCGTTGAGCGGCGCCTCATTCACAAGCCTCAAACAGCTCGAGCAGCACATCGATGCCTACATCAAAGCCTACAACGTCAAAGCTGAGCCCTTCGTCTGGACCAAGAAAAAAGTCCGCCAGCGCCCCTTCAAAGGTCGGCGTATCACTCAGCTATGATTTACTAGTTCGTGACCATGACGGCGAATTGCCATGTCGCCAGCACCAGACCGGCTGTCCCGACCAGCCAATACGCAGCTTCACCTTGCTTCGATTTCAGCATTTTACTCTCCGGATCTTCGGTACGGCTACCCGCGTCGCTTCAACTACAGACGTGTGCCGCAGTTCCCTTGTCGGCCATCCAGCAGCTACTTTTGCCGGAAATTTTGACGGTAATATGAGAAACCTGTCCGGACTGCTGTTCCAAGAGGCGCTGCCGACACTCCCGTGCAAGCCTTGGTTGCAATCGCCGTTCCATCGAAATATCACTGCTGCATGAGCGACGATGTATTGCGCGTGCTGGCGCTGACGATTGCCTGTCTGTTCGGCCTCTGGACTGCGATTGCCTGCCGACGGGCACAGGGCCAAGGCTTGCCAGGCTCTGACGCACTCATTTGGGCCGGATTATCGGTCGTATTTTTCCTGCTATCCTTGATGAAGACGGCGCGCGGCCTCGGCCTGCTGCGAGGCTTCGGGGGCTACTTGCGCGACTTTTTCAAGCAATTGGGTTGGTATGAAGACCGTCGAAGGCTGCAGATAGCGGCAAGCATCGCCATCGCCGTCTTGGTAATCGTCATGATCGTTTGGGGCCTGATGTGGGCCTGGCATTACACCAAGCGCTATCGCCTCGCCATCGGCTTTACTGGCCTGACGTTGGGGTTTGCGATCATTCGCTTTATTTCTCTGCATGAAGTCGATGCATGGAATGCGCGTGCGCCATGGGCGAGCACCACAGCCGACTTCGTTGCGGCTGCCGGGGTATCGGCGGTAGCTATCGCCCGGCTCTGGCAATTAAGGGATTTTGCTTTGCGGAGGGCCAGAATATGAATGCCGAAAAGTGGATCGATGACGGGAAGACTGCGTCGGGCGGTCCTTCTGCTCTCAGTTCGTCTTGGCGCATCGATCAGGTCGACAATGGTTCTGCGATCGAAGAGAACGCGGCCGCCACGACGTCT
>CADEDX010000835.1 GCA_902826195.1 uncultured Bradyrhizobium sp.
CGTACCAGTACCAGGGCAGGCTCGGATAGTTCAGGAACACCATGAAGTCGGGCAGTATCGGATTGCCGTAGACGCCACGGCTACCGATCTGGCGCATCAGGTACATGCCCATGGCGTAGCCGCCGAGCGCGAAGAAGGCCCCGTGGCCGAGCGAGAGAATGCCGCAATAGCCCCAGATCAGATCGATCGAAAGCGCCAGGATGGCGTAGCAGGCATATTTGCCGAACAGCGCGACCAGATAGGTCGGCACCTGGAACATCGAGCCCGCCGGGAGCAGCAGATTGGACAGCGGGATCAGGACGCCAAGGCCGGCGACCAACAAAATGAAGATGCTGGCGCTGCGGTCCAGCGATCGCGTCAGGACGTGCGGCGTCATGCTTCCACCGCCCGGCCCTTGAGCGCGAACAGGCCCCGCGGCCGTTTCTGGATGAACAGGATGATCAGCACCAGAATGGCGATCTTGCCGAGAACGGCTCCGGCCATGGGCTCCAAGAACTTGTTGGCGATGCCGAGGGTGAACGCGCCGACCAGCGTGCCCCAGAGATTGCCGACGCCGCCGAACACGACGACCATGAAGCTGTCGATGATATAACTCTGCCCGAGATTGGGGCTGACGTTATCGATTTGCGACAGCGCCACGCCGGCGATCCCGGCAATGCCGGAGCCGAGGCCGAAGGTCAGCGCATCGACGCGGGAAGTTGCGATCCCCATCGAAGCCGCCATGCGGCGGTTTTGCGTGACCGCGCGCATTTCAAGCCCGAGCGCGGTGTAACGCAGCATGGCCAGCAGGATCGCGAACACCGCCAGGGTGAAGCAGAGGATCCAGAGCCGGTTATAGGTGATGGTTATCTGGCCGAGTTCGAAGGCGCCGCTCATCCAGGAGGGATTGCCAACTTCGCGGTTGGTCGGGCCAAACATGGTGCGCACCGCCTGCTGCAGCACCAGCGAGAGGCCCCAGGTCGCCAGCAGCGTCTCCAGCGGACGGCCATACAAAAAGCGGATGATTCCGCGCTCGATCGCCACGCCGATCGCGCCGGCGACAAAAAACGCCAACGGCACGGCGATCAGCAACGAGTAATCGAACAGGGCGGGATAGCTGGTGCGAATGACCTCCTGCACCACGAAAGTGGTGTAGGCGCCGATCATCACCATCTCGCCATGGGCCATGTTGATGACGCCCATGACGCCGAAGGTGATCGCAAGCCCGATCGCGGCGAGCAGCAGCACGGAGCCGAGCGACAGGCCGTACCAGGCGTTCTGCACCATCGACCACATGGCGAGGTTGCTCTGAATCGAGGCGATCGCGCTGGCCGCTGCGCGCGCGACGTTGGGAGGCACGTCGCTGCCGAGGCCAGTCAGGAGCGCCATCGCTTCCTGATCGCCCTTTGCCTTGACGACGGCCACCGCCTCGAGCTTTTCCTGCTCGGTCGCGTCGGCCTTGTAGAGCAGGATGGCGGCGCGGGCTTCGGTGAAGGCAGCCTTGGCCGCCCTGTTGGTTTCCTTGGCCAGCGCGCCGTCGATCACCGGCAGCGCGTTCTCGTCATGGCTCTTGAACACCGACTGCGCGGCGGCGATCCGCTTGGCGGGATCGGGCGACAGCAGCGTCAGACCGCCGAGTGCGGCTTCCAAGGTGCGGCGCAGCCGGTTGTTGAGGCGCACGACTGCGGCGCTGTCAGGCAGCTTGTCGACGGCGGCGCCGGTCGCGGCATCGATGATCTTGCCGTCGCTACCGGTGACGAAAACCTTCTTGGATTCGGGATCGGCTGACAGCCGGCCTTCCTGAAGGGCGCTGATGATGGAAAAGGCCAGCGGATTGCCCGAGGTGGCGACAACGCCGATCGCGTCGTCGGTGTCGGAGAAATCGTCATTGGCGAATTTGGCGACGGCATCCTCGAACGGACCGGCCAGCGCCGCTACGGCACAGACCGCGGTCAGAAGGATGGCGAGTAGCGCCGCACGAATACGGTGGAGAAAATTGGCAGACACAATACGACCCCGGCAGGAGTTGTGGGGAGAAGGCGGCGGCAGCGCCGCCTTCTCCGGTCTTGTTGGTCGTTCTCTTGGAAGTTTTGTAGACGTCAGGGATAGATCTGATCCTTTCAGATCAGATCTGGATCAGGAGCCCTGGCCGCCGCACTTGTTGGTCTTGGTGTTGTAGTTGCCGCACTTCTTGCCGACCCAGTCGCCGATCAGGTCCTTGGAGCCGTCGAGCTCCTTCGACCAGGCGTCGCCAGCGACAAGACCCGGGGTCTTCCACACCACGTCGAACTGACCGTTGGCTTTGATTTCGCCAATGAACACCGGCTTGGTGATGTGATGGTTCGGCAGCATCTTGGAGGTGCCGCCGGTCAGGTTCTTGGCTTCGATGCCGGGCAGCGCGTCGATCACCTTGTCCGGATCGATCGACTTCACCTTCTCGACCGCCTTGACCCACATGTTGAAGCCGATCACGTGCGCTTCCATCGGATCGTTGGTCACGCGCTTCGGATTCTTGGTG
>CADEDX010000836.1 GCA_902826195.1 uncultured Bradyrhizobium sp.
GAGCAATAGCGAGAGGCGCACCCCTTAGTGTAGCGCCCGCCGGAAATCGCTGGCGCGGGGCGGAGTCGTGGTCTTTACACCGTAAGCTTCAGCGGGGCGAAAGAACAAATCGTAGCTTGAATCCACGATCACACGGATCCCAAGCTTGTCGACGGTTGGGACTTGAAGGGGTGCCGCGCTGGCTATCTCTATGCATGAGAACCCACCCGTCGCATACGCGGCCGCAACGGCGACGGATACTTTGAGAAATTCCCCCCTGTTAAGCTTCATTGGTACCCCCGTTACTTAATAGGTCAGCCTAGCCCCCCTTGTGCCGCTGTCAATATCGCTAATGACCATCGGAATTCGGCACTCTGGCCGGCCGCAAAAAAAATGCAAGCTCGGGGCTCACAAGCTGCTGGATCGAGCAACTTCGCCGTGGCCAAAACGAAGCGCAACTGGATCAACAAACTCTGCCAGATTGACCGGATGGCGCTAGACGCGCTTCTGTTCGCTGCATCTAGCGAAATGGGCGCTGAGCAGCGGGTCACAAAGCGACTTCTAGCCCGTAGGTTCGGCATCTCCCTTCTGCCTCCTTGAACGGACATGCCTCGACCGACCGCTTTGCGCATAGGCGGCCCGTCATAGATCTGTTCGATCGGACCACACCGAAAAGTCGGCTGCGATCGGCCAGATGAACAATGTCATTTTAAATCCCTCCTGCTCGCGTCGCAAAGTCCGTCCTTCAATGTATCGCTGAAAAAAGCTCGGCGATGCGTCGCAACGGGCGGGAAACGACAACGCCGAATCCCAATAAAAAAAGCACACCGCCGGTCACGAGGCCGGCCGACATACTCTTGCCATCGTGAACAACAACACCGGCTCCGCCAAGCAGCCCGACCGCCATTCCACACAGGATGGCCAGCAGAAACCGCTTCTTGTTTCCATCCATTCGATCAACCCTCACGATGTTGTTGAAGCAACGCGTCCAGCACGTCTTGAATCTTAAATTTTGTACCGATCGCAACTTCGCGCGTGTAGCGATAGTTCGGCCAGCCACTGTCGTTGGTCCATCGATCGTGATCGACAAAGGTCCAGATGGCCGGCCATCGCGCAATTGTCGCCCAGACCGCGGACCGCCAAATTGCCAGTTTCGGCCCCTTTCCATCGCGCACTTCCTGCACATAGGCTTCCCGGCAATCGAGATAACCGCATTTCTCCCTGTCCACGCCGCGCATCCAGACTACGAAGCCATCGGGCATCTGCTGCTGAGGTTCCGCGACAACGCATCGCGAGGTGTCGCCACCCTTTCTCAAGTACTCCGTTGCAGGGTGCTGTCGATCGCAAGTGTCGCCTGTGGCAATTTTATAGCTCCTCAGCCCGCTTCCTTCTTCGCGATTGTTCTTGAGGACTAGTGTGCCAACTCGATTCCCGGAAAGCAGGTCAACACACCACTTGCGACACTCGGTCGTGACCAGGCCGGACCATCCCGGATGCCCCTCGTCTCCCTCCGCATGCACGCCAAGTACGGTGATCGGTCGGGCGAGCTGCGGTACCGACCGCGTCCGGAGTTCGGCCGCGCCGGATAACGTCAGTTGAGACGCCAGATAATCCGAAGCAAGCCACCATCCTCCGAGAAAAGCGAGCAGCGAGACGACAAGGCCTACCTGCCGCCAGGAAACCGCAACCGCGAGCATGGCGATTGCGAACGCAGCCATCAGAGCCGCAGTGACGAAGGGCTCGAAAAAGGCGATCACATTCGCCAGTATCCACGAGACTGGCAGGAAGGCGACAAAACCGCACGATAGCGCCAGAAGGCCGCTAAAGAACGAGACGATGAATTGGCCTGGGTATGGCAGGGTCGAGAACCACCTGGCCGAAGCCAGCACTCCAGTTTCAAGGAGCGAAAATGCTTTCTTTACCAACGCTCGGCCCTCGACTTAACGATCCTTACTTTGGACGCGCGACGGTTCCTAGCAGTTCAGGCATCATCATTCGATTTGAGGTCATGATGAATTCTTGGTTTCTTCACAAAAACGGGCGGTGCCGGCCGCAGGCGAAGACGGCTGTCGGCGCAATTGGCGAGAGGTCGGCGGACCGGTTGGTGTTCTCGGTTGCGGTGGCCGTTCCGGCAATGCTCCGGGCGACGCTTTCTGTTCCGGCGGCGGCCTGCCCGATACTGCGCGATATTTCGTTCGCCGCGGTATTCTGCCGACTGACGGCGTCGGCAATGGCCGCGGTGAAGCGATCGATCTCATCCATGATCGAAGCAATGGCGCCGACATTGTCCACCGCCTGCTTCGTCGCCGATTGCACCTCCGCAATCTGGGAGGAAATGTCCTCGGTCGCCTTGGCGGTCTGAGTAGCGAGCGCCTTGACTTCAGACGCGACCACGGCAAATCCGCGACCGGCCTCACCGGCGCGCGCGGCCTCGATCGTGGCGTTGAGCGCCAGCTCGATGCAGCGGCGCAAAACGCTCTCGAACACGCGACGGAACAGATCGCTCTGC
>CADEDX010000837.1 GCA_902826195.1 uncultured Bradyrhizobium sp.
TCGGCAGCGCGCCTGGCGAAGGCGGCGGCGAGGCGCGGTTGATCGAAGCGAGCGCGATCAGCAAAGAAACACGCGGCGAAGGCACGAACACGCGCCACGTCCGCAATATCCTGCCGCAAACCGAGCGCGCCGATAGTTTGCTCATTGCCGAAGTGATCACGCCCGGCGGCAATTGGTCTTCATATCCGCCGCACAAGCACGATCGCTTGGCTGAGCCGGAAGAGTCATCGCTCGAAGAGATTTACTACCATCGCCTCAACCCGCCGCAGGGTTTTGCCTTTCAGCGCGTCTACACTGATGATCGCTCACTGGATGAAACCGTCAGTGTTGAGGATGGCGACGTCGTCCTCGTACCGCGCGGTTACCACCCGGTTGGCGCGCCGCACGGCTACGATCTCTACTACCTAAACATCATGGCCGGGCCGAAGCGGACCTGGATCTTCAACAACGACCCGGCGCACGCCTGGATCGCAAAGAAAAAATAAGAACGAAAAAGGGGAAGCGCGTGGCGGGAGGATTACTAAAGGCGTTCGCGACGGCCGCTGACGCGCCACTCATCGGCGATCAAAAAGAGATCGACCGGCTGTTTAAGTCCACGCGTTGGCGCGTGATGCTGGCGATCACGTTGGGCTACGGCCTCATCTACACCTGCCGCCTCGCCATCGGCATGGTGAAGCCGTCGATGATCGACGCCGGCATCTTCACGCCCGCCGAGTTCGGTCTGATCGGTTCCGCACTCTTCTACACGTACGCGCTCGGCAAGCTCACCAACGGCTTCTTCGCCGATCACGCCAACATGCGCGTGTTCCTGACGTTCGGCTTCGTCATGACCGCGATCTGCAATATCGGTATGGGCTTTGCCGATACGGTGCTGCTCGCTGCTGTAATCTGGGGGATCAACGGTTACTTCCAAGGCTTCGGCGCACCCGGCGGCGTCGTCGCCATGACGCATTGGTTCTCCAACAAAGAACGCGGCCGCGCTTACGGTTTGTGGAGCACCGCGCACTCAGTCGGCGAGGGTCTGACTTTCTTTGTCACCGGCGCCGTGGTCGCGTACCTCGGTTGGCGCTGGGGCTACTTCATCCCGGCCATGATCGGTTTCGCCGCTGCGGCGATGATGTGGACCTTGGTGCGTGATCGCCCGCGCACCATGGGGCTCCCGACCGTCGCAGATTGGAAAAACGACCACCTCGCCGAGAGCGAGGGCTCGAAAGCGAAATCGACGCTGCAACTCCAGTTCTCGATCCTCGCGATCCCGACCATCTGGGTTCTCGCGCTTGCCAGTCTCGCCAACTACATCACGCGCTACGCGATCAATTCGTGGGGGCCGCTTTATCTCCAAGAAGCGCGCGGTTTCGATGAGATCATGTCCGGCACCATGCTGATGATCTCGACGCTTGCTGGTATTGCGGGCTCGATCCTCTACGGCCTGATCAGCGATAAATTCTTCAACTCGCGCCGTCCGCCAGCAAACCTGTTGTTCTCGATCATCAACACGCTGATCTCCCAGACGAGTTCCCAGGATCCCGAGCCGGTTCTGCGGCCGCTTGGCGGGACGGCGGCGAACGCGGACGCATGGCGTCGAGCGTGGATCAACCAGAAGGTCGTGTCGGCGCTCATCAAGGAGAAGCAGTATCGCCGGGAGGCCGAGCGGGCCCTTCAGAGTGCGGTGCTGTTGCCCTTCGGCGGCGTGCGGCACGGGTACACCCCGGATGTCGAGGAGTACGAGGACGAGAAGGGCAACGTGATCGCGCGGTTCAAGAACCAGACGCCGGATCTGCCCTGGACCCAGGCGGTGCGACCGTGGCAGATGCGGATCGACCCGCTGGTCAACGCCTTCGATATGGACGGGGAGGTGGGCTGGATCGCCTTCCAGAACCTCTACCGATCGCGCAGCGAGATCAGTAAGAACCCGAAGCTCATCAACGTGGCCGACTGGGAGCCCACGTTCAACTACGATCTGCGGCCCTATCACGAGCGGACGAAGCCCATCACCGCACATCCGGGCACGATCGGCCGCGGCAAGAACGCACAGCCCGACTCGATCAGCATGTTCGAGGAGTGGGTGATCTACGACGCTTCGCGGCGGACCTTCTTCGGATTCTCCCCCGGCAGCGATAAGCTGGTCCGCGAGGAGCAGGAGTGGCCGCTCGACTGGGGGCAGCTCCCGTTCTCGATCCTGACTTTGAACGAGCAGCTCGACAGTCCGTTTGGCATCCCGTTCCCGCAGATGGTCTGGGCCGAGCAGCGCATGTACAACAAGCTCTGGACCCTCATCAACACGCTCGTGAACCGTATGCGTCGGATCGTGTTCGTCAACAAGGCGGGCTTCCAGAGTTCCCAGGGGCAGCTCGAAAACCTGCTGAACGCCGAGGGCTTTGCCGAGTTCATCGAGACGGACGGCGACGTTTCCCAGATCGCGCACGAGATCCCGCTCTTCCAGTTGGACGGACAGCTCGTCGGGCTGCTGTATCAGGTGAAGGAG
>CADEDX010000838.1 GCA_902826195.1 uncultured Bradyrhizobium sp.
ATAGAGGGCGCGATCGAGCGGCTCCAGGTCGGCAACGTTTACGTCAACCGTAACATGATCGGCGCTGTGGTCGGCGTGCAGCCGTTCGGAGGCCACGGCCTGTCGGGTACCGGACCGAAGGCGGGCGGACCGCATTACCTGACGCGCTTTGCCACCGAACAGACGGTGACCGTCAATACGGCCGCAGTCGGCGGAAATGCAGCGCTGCTGTCCGGCGGGGAGTAGTTGCATCGCCCCGCCAAGATGGGCCAAATGGCGTTCGAATGGGGATCGCCCACAGGCGGGATCTCAGCAAGAGCAACAAACGTCACGGAGCGACGCCACGATGGACAAGGGTATTTTCGACGGCCTCAAGGTTCTGGACTGCGCGAGTTTCATCGCAGCGCCAGCCGCCGCCACGGTGCTGTCGGATTTCGGCGCCGACGTCATCAAGATCGAGCCGCCCGTCACCGGCGATCCCTATCGCAACCTGCCGAACCTGCCGGGCTACCCGCATAGCGAGCATAATTTCGCGTGGATGCTGGAAGCCCGCAACAAGAAGAGCCTCGCGCTCGATCTGTCGAAGCCCGAGGGCCAGGCGGTGCTGCATCGGCTCGCCGCGCAGGCCGACGTCTTCATCACCAATTATCCGCCGCAGGTGCGCGAGCGGCTCGGCATCACCCACGCGCACCTGGCGCCTCAGAACGAACGCCTGATCTACGCGTCCTTCACCGGGTACGGCGAAAAGGGCGAGGAAGCCAACAAGCCCGGCTTCGACTCGAACGCCTATTGGGCGCGCTCCGGCCTGATGGACCTGGTGCGGGCGGACGAACACACCACGCCGGCGCGATCGATCGCCGGCATGGGCGACCACCCCTGCGCGATGGCGTTCTACAGCGCGATCGTCACCGCGCTTTACAAGCGCGAGCGCACCGGCAAGGGATCGCACGTCAGTTCGAACCTGATGGCCAACGGCGTGTGGGCCGCTTCGGTGCTGGCGCAGGCAAAACTGGTCGGCGCCAAATTCGGCGAACGCCGCCCGCGAGAACGCGCGCTGAACGCGGTCACCAACCACTACCAGTGCAAGGACGGGCGCTGGCTGATCCTGTCCCTGCTCAACGAGGACCGGCAGTGGCCAACGCTGGCCCGCTGCCTCGGCCGCGAGGACCTCGTCACCGATCCGAGATTTGAAGCGAAGAAAGAGCGTCACGCGCGCTCGCTCGAACTGATCAAGATTTTCGATGAAGTCTTCGCAACTAAAGACCTTGCCGAGTGGCGCAAGATCCTCGACGGCAACGGCCTGGTGTTCGGCGTGGTCGGCATCCTCGACGATATTCCGACCGACAAGCAGATGCTCGACAACGAGATACTGGTGCCGTTCGAGAACGACACGATGCTGACGATCTCGAGTCCGATCTGGGTGGACGGCAGCAAGAAAATTCAGCCGCGCAAGCCGCCCGGCATTGGCGAGCATAGCGACGAGATCCTGCGCAACGCTGGCTACGACGACGCCGCGATCGGCAAGCTGCGGGCCTCCGGCGCGGTGGCGTGAGCCGGTAGCCATGCCGACCTATCGCCTGCATTACTTCCCGGAGTCGGGAAACAGCTACAAGCTGGCGCTGATGCTGACCCTGTGCGGCCAGAGCTTCGAGCCGGTGTGGACCGATTTCGGCGGCGGCGTCACCCGCACGCCGGAATGGCGACGCGACGTCAACCCAATGGGCGAAATTCCGGTGCTTGAGGTCGACGGCGAACGCCTGACCCAGACCGCGCCGATCCTGCTCAAGCTGGCCAAACAATTCGGCCGGTTTGGCGGCGAGACCGAACAGGAGCAGTTCGAACTGCTACGCTGGCTGTTCTGGGACAACCACAAGCTCACCGGCTACATGGCGACCTACCGCTACAACCGGACTTTCACGCCGTCGCCGAACGAGCACGTGCAAAAGTATTTCCGCCGGCGGCTCGACGATTTCCTGTCCATCCTCGAAGCGCACATGCAAGCGAATGCATTTGCCATCGGAGCGCGGCCGACCGTGGCCGATATTTCCATGATGGCCTATCTGCATTATCCCGCCGACGAGACCGGATACGATTGGGCAGCGAGCCATCCCGCCATCAACGGCTGGCTTGGCCGCATGGCGCAATTGCCGGGCTGGAAATCGGCCTATGATCTGCTGCCGGGCAAGCGCCTGATGCATTATGCAAATTGAGCGCTCAGGCAATTGTCAGCGTTGAGCGCGTAGCCGGACGAGCGCAGCGACATCCGGGACTGTGCGCGCGAGTTCCCGGATGTCGCTTCGCTCATCCGGGCGTAAGCTTCTTCCGGGAAAGCGCCTGACGCGTTACAACAAGTAATCGCACGGATGGTGTTCAGCGGTTGAGCCACGCCCAGGCGATGCCCAGCACGGTCACCCCAACAACGATCGACACCGCGATCGCCCAGACGCTCACCCTGACGTCGCCGACCGCCTGCCGATTGGCTTCGTTCTCC
>CADEDX010000839.1 GCA_902826195.1 uncultured Bradyrhizobium sp.
TGACCTGCCACTGAATTTTCATCCAGTGACTGTTAGAGTCTCGGGGTTTTGTACGCCGAGTGGCGCAGGTGGAGCAACGGGCGATCGGCGGAGCTGGTCGGGGTTGCGCAGCCGATCGCCCGTTGCGGTGAATGTGGCAGCGTAGGCTGCCGGGGTGAGGTATTTCAACGATGAGTGCGGGCGGTCGCCGTAGCCCGCATCAACGCAGCGAGATGCGGGATTAGGGGATTACGGAGACAGTGCTGGACTACACCGCGTCACGATTAGAGCGACAGTGCACTCAACTCCGGAAAACCGATAGCGATTCCGCGTGGCATCAGCCGTTGAACGACCTCCGGCCTGCCCCCTCCGCCTCCCTTCTTCGCTTGATTTACCCGGGCATGCCCCTACGGTGCGCCCCGCCAACAGGGGAACGAGACCGATCATGGACGATGCAATGAAATGCCCGGCATGCCATTCCGAGCATGCCTATCAGGATCGCGGCCTGTGGGTTTGCCCGGAATGCGCGCATGAATGGAGCGCCGAGGCGGCCGCCGCCGCGGAGGCGGCGCCCGAGCCTGGTGTCCGCGACAGCAACGGCAATGTGCTGGCGGATGGCGACAGCGTCATCGTCATCAAGGATCTCAAGGTCAAGGGATCGTCATCGGTCGTCAAGGGCGGCACCAAGGTCAGGAACATCCGCCTCACCGACGCGAGCGATGGCCACAACATCGCCTGCAAGATCGACGGCATCGGCGCGATGAACCTGAAATCGGAGTTCGTGAAGAAGGCGTAGCGTAGCTGGGAAGCACCGCAATGAACGAAAATCGATCTTACGGGGTTCGCGTCGAGGGCGCGAAATACGGCGTGGGCTTCGGCTCGGCGCTCGCCATCGCGATCTCCTATACCAACAACCATTCGATCCTGTGGGCGATCATCCACGGCATCCTGGGCTGGCTCTACGTGATCTATTTCGCGCTGTTCAAGTAGCGCGCGAGCGAGCATCAGACCGGGTGACGTGTCGTCCTCCGGCCTGCCGCCACGCTAAGTCGGCATGACGTTCGCCCCGATGACGGCGCGCTATGCCGTCACGTTCAGATCTTCCCTTCCACCCCGAAGACGTGCGTCCCACTTGGTGTCTGGTCGTGGAAGGGAGCAGTGTCAGGCAGCTTGAAGGAGGAATCGGGCTTCTTGGGAATGGGCTTCGTGAGGTCAGGTCCGTCAGAGCGGGGGCTCATGGGGACATTGGAGCTGCCAGGATCGCGGTGGGGATTGAGGTCTGGTTTCTTCTCCGGCTGGCCCGGCGGACGCAAGTAATTGCAGCCCTCCTGGGGCCGACGGCTCAATCCTGGAGGACACAGTTCCTGGTTGAGCGCCTGGTCAAATTTGGCCTTGGTTGCCATGTCGTCAGCCGACGTGGTGCCGCTACGGCCGGCATTGGTCGGCTGATTGGCGTGGGCGTTCCCCGCACCGCTTACTCCGTCTCCCATTGTCGTCTCCTCTCCTGCGTGGTGTGTGTGTCTGATGGCCCGCGCCGGCTGCATGCCGACGCCCGGGCGCCTGTGACGGCGCGTGCATAAAGACACAAGCCCACCCCGCCTTCTGTGATATGCCGCATGCCCCTGCTCGCTTCGCGCGAAGAAGCCAACCGAAAGGCAAAACCCCGATGAGACGGCTTGTCCTTGCTTCGCTCGCCCTCCTTGCCTGGACCCTGCTGCAGGCCGCGCCCGCCTCCGCCCAGCTCAAGGGCAACCCCGACAACGCATGCCGCAACGGATATTTTCCGCGCGAGAGCACGAACTACAGGCTGGCAAAGATCAAGGGTGCCGGCGACAAAATCCATTTCCACGGCGATGACAACGCGCGCTGCCCGCGCGATCCGGCCTGTCGCCTGAAGACCTATGTCATTCCGGGCGATGAAGTCCTTGTGTCGCGCACGTTCGGCAAGGTCGCCTGCAGCTGGTTCCAACCGCGCAAGGGCACCGAGACGGTCGGCTGGATCGAGACCGACCAGCTGGCGTGGCAGGCGAACACACGACCACCGGCGATGCAGGATTGGCTCGGCGAATGGCGCGCCTACGACAATGTCATCCGCATCATACCATCGAAAGCGGCCGGCACGCTCGCCATCAAGGGCGAAGCCAGCTGGGGTTCAGGCGCCAGCACCCACACCGGCGAGCTCGACTACGACGCAAAACCTGATGCCGACA
The DNA here is from genome assembly GCA_902826195.1 of uncultured Bradyrhizobium sp. Classification (GTDB taxonomy): domain Bacteria; phylum Pseudomonadota; class Alphaproteobacteria; order Rhizobiales; family Xanthobacteraceae; genus Bradyrhizobium. Next base: position 2,190 of record CADEDX010000839.1, read on the forward strand.
AAATAAAGTTCGGCGACGGCATGGACGAAAACGACTGCCAGGTCAGCATGCAGCTCATCGGCAAGCTATTGGTCGTCGGCGACAACCTCCATTGCGGCGGCGCCAACGTGTCGTTCTCGGGGGTCTATCAACGTAGACCGAAGCGATAGCGCAGGGACCGTAGCCCGGATGAGCGAAGCGACATCCGGGAGCCGCTCTAGCGACTTGCTCCCGCATATCGCGTTGCTCATGCGGGCTTCTGTAACGGGCCTTGGTAAGTCAATCCCTTTTTGCGTTATC
>CADEDX010000840.1 GCA_902826195.1 uncultured Bradyrhizobium sp.
TCTGCTGATGGGTGGTGCTGGCGGGGTGAATAACAAGCGTCTTGGCGTCGCCGACATTGGCGAGGTGGCTGATCATCCGCAGCGATTCAATGAATTTCTTGCCGGCCGCCCGGCCGCCCTTGATGCCGAACGAGACGATCGATCCGGCGCCGCGCGGCAGCAGCCGCTTCGCAAGCTGATGGTCGGGATGGCTTTCCAGGGCGGGATGCAGCACCCACTCGACCGCCTTGTTGGCGGTGAGCGCCTCCAGTACTGCGAGCGTGTTGTTCACGTGTCGTTCCATGCGGACGCCCAGCGTCTCGACGCCCTGCAGCAACTGGAACGCGTTGGTCGGCGACAGGCAGGCGCCGAAGTCGCGCAAGCCTTCCGTGCGGGCGCGCATGATAAAGGCGGCCTGGCCGAACTGTTCGTCGAAGATGATGCCGTGATAGCCGGCGTAGGGCTCGGTGAGTTGCGGGAATTTGCCGGAGGCGTGCCAGTCGAACCGGCCGCCGTCGACGATGACGCCGCCGATGGCGATGCCATGTCCGCCGATCCACTTGGTCGCCGAGTTCATCACCAGGTCGGCGCCGAGCTCAATCGGGCGGCTGAGGAAGGGCGTCGCGAAGGTGTTGTCGATCAGCAGCGGAATTTTTGCATCGTGCGCGATCTGCGCGACCGCCGGAATGTCCAGCACTTCGAGCCCGGGATTGCCGATCGTCTCGCCGATGATCAGCCGCGTATCCGGCTGGATCGCCGCGCCAAACTCGTCGAGCGCGCGCGGCTTGACGAACGTCGTCGTGATGCCGAAGCGCGGCAGAGTATGCGCCAACAGGTTAATGGTACCGCCGTAGAGCGAGGCGGAGGCGACGATGTGGTCGCCGGCGTTGAGGATGGTGGCGATCGCCAGATGCAGCGCGGCCATGCCGCTCGCCGTGCAGATCGCGCCGACGCCGGCTTCGAGTGCCGACAGGCGCTCCTCGAGCACGGCCGTCGTGGGATTGGAGATGCGCGTGTAGATGTGGCCGGCGCGCTCCAGGTTGAACAGCGCTGCCGCGTGATCGGCATCTTGAAACACGTACGACGTGGTCTGGTAGATCGGAACCGCGCGCGCGCCAGTGGCGGGATCCGGCCGCTGGCCGGCGTGCAGACTCAATGTCTCGAAGGCAGGCGGCTTGGGTGCGGGCATGCGGGGCTCGTCAAATAGGTTGGTCTGAGCGGACTTGAAAATTCAGACGTGCACGGCGGTGCGGACGCGTCCGGCGTTTCCGAACACGCGCAAATAACGCTCGACTTCGGCCGGGCTGCCCGTGGCTTTCTCGGGATTATCCGAGAGCTTTACCGCCGGCCGTCCATCGACCGACGTCACCTTGCAGACCAGCGAGATCGGATCGAGATCGGCGGAACCATCCGGGGCGCAGCCGACGAAATCATTGGTGAGGTTGGTGCCCCAGCCGAACGAGATGCGCACGCGTCCTGAAAAGTGCTTGTAGGTTTCCTCGATCGAGCCGACATCCATGCCGTCGGAGAACACCAGCAGTTTTTCGCGGGGATCGCGGCCTTTCTGCTTCCACCATTTGATGATGTCTTCGCCGGCCGTGATCGGCGGCGCGCTGTCCGGGCGGAAGCCGGTCCAGTCGGCGACCCAGTCCGGCGCGTCGCGCAAGAACGGCTTTGTGCCAAAGGCGTCGGGCAGCGCGATCAGCAGGTTGCCCCCGTAGGTATGCCGCCACTGGTCGAGAATGCGATAGGGCGCCCAGCGCAGTTCCTCATCGGAATTCGCCAGCGCCGCGGCGACCATCGGCAGTTCATGCGCGTTGGTGCCGATTGCTTCGAGATCATTGTCCATCGCAAGCAGCACGTTGGAGGTGCCGGTGAACGAAGACCCGAGGCCTTCCTTGACCGCCTCGACGCACCAGCGCTGCCACAGATGGCCGTGGCGGCGGCGGGTGCCGAAATCTGAAAGCCGCAGGCCCTCGAGCTTGCGCAGCCGCTCGACCTTGGACCACAGCTTGGCCTTGGCGCGGGCATAGAGCACGTCGAGCACGAAACGGCCCTGGCCCTTGGTCGCCTGCCGAGAGCGCAGCTCGTTCATGATCGCGAGCGCCGGGATTTCCCACATCGTCGTGTGGGTCCACTGCCCATGGAAGTGCAGTTCGTATTGGCCGTCGACCTTGCGAAGCTCGTATTCGGGCAGCCGGAAGCCGGCGAGCCAGTTGATGAAGTCGGGCGAGAACATCTGGGTCTTGCCGTAAAACGTATTACCGGCAAGCCAGATCAGCTCCTTCTTGGAAAAGCGGATGGTGCGGGCATGGTCGAGCTGCGCGCGCAACTCGCCCTCGTCGATGATTTCGCCCAGACGAACATGTTTGGTGCGGTTGATCACCGAGAAGGTGACCTGTTGATCCGGATAGAATTCGCGGATCATCTGCAGCATCAGCAGCTTGTAAAAATCGGTATCGAGCAGGCTGCGCACGATCGG
>CADEDX010000841.1 GCA_902826195.1 uncultured Bradyrhizobium sp.
GAAGGGCTGCTGTGTGCCCCGCGATGCCAGCGCCCAGAATCAATAATCGAGCCATGACCTCTCCTTATGATTGAATGTTCGTTGCGAGCGTTGTCTCTTTTTCATGTCTTGAGTTTTTATCAAGGAAAATGCTTCTTGACAATATTGCTATGTAGTTATACAGTTTAGACGTCGGCAATATACAGATTCGCAGTGAAGCTGGCAATTGAAATTTCAAAAAGAAATAAGAGGCAAGGGAGGAGCAAATGTCAGGCCAAAAAACAATCGAACATATCGGGTACGGTTTCAGTCGCGCGCTTGATTTACCAGTTGGGCAAGCGATTGAGCGGGTGAAGCAAACGCTGAAAGACGAAGGCTTTGGCGTGCTGAGCGAAATTAACATCGCGGAAAAGTTCAAGGAAAAGCTTGGGGTGGATTTTCGCAGTTACGTCATTTTGGGTGCGTGTAATCCCCCAATCGCTTATCAGGCATTGCAATTAGAGGCGGCACTTGGATTGCTGTTGCCATGTAATGTGGTTGTTTACGAGGAAGGCGAGAAAACTGTCGTCGCGGCAATTGATGCGGCAAAAATGATGTCGGTGGTTGGCAATCCGAAACTTGAAGCCGCCGCCGCCGAGGACGTAGTTGACGAGATAGGCGGCATAGAAATCCGGATCCTCGCGCAGCGGTCCGGCATGGCCGAACAGGATCTTGCTCTGCGGCACGGCGCGGCGCACCACCAGGGTCTGCCCTTCGCCAGCGGGCGTCGCCATCGGCACCTGGACCAATGCCGCCGTCGCCGGCAGCCCGCCGAAGACGCGATCGAGCAGCGCGCCGAGCTCCGCCGGTATGATGTCGCCCACCGCCGCCACCACCAGCCGATCGCGGCCGAGGCGCTGCACCCGCGCGGCGCTGAGATCGGCGATGGGGATCGCCTTGACCGTTTCCAGCGTGCCCGAGGAGCGGCGGCCATAGGGATGGCCGGGGAAGGCCGTCGCCATCCAGGTTTCCGCGGCCACCGCATCGGGGTTCTCGCCGGCGCGCTCGAGGGATTGCAGGGCGCGGGCACGTACCCGCTCGACCGTCGCCGGGTCGAAGCGCGGCACGGTCAGCGCCAGCTCGAGCAGCCGCTCCGCCTCGTCGCGATGGCGGTTGAGCGCCTTCATCGTGCCGCGCAGGTTGTCGAGCCCGGCGCTGAAGCCCATGGCGATGTTGCGATCGTCGAGCCGCGCCTGGAAGGCACCGGAATCGAGATCGCCGGCCCCTTCGGTCAGCAGCGTCGTCATCAGCGCGGACAGGCCCTCCTTGCCCGCCGGGTCCTGGCTGGAGCCGGTATCGCGGAAGGAGAAGTCGAGCGCCAGGACGGGAACCTGCGTATCGCGCACCAGCCAGGCCGTGATGCCGCCGGGGGAGACGACGCGTTCGACCTCGAAGGCAAGCGCCGGTGCTGCCGTGGCGGCAAGGCCGATGGCCGCGACCATCAGGCGGCGCAGCGTGGGTCGAAACATGGCGGGCTCCCGCTCAAGGGGTGATGGCGGCGCGTCAGGTGCTCGGCTTCGGCAGGAGGAGACCCGTGACCGAGCTTTCCTCGCGCAGCACCGCGCGCGCCGCCGCCGCGACCTGCTCGACCGTCACCGCCGCAATCTTCTCGGGCCAGGCCTCGACGTCACCCACGGTGTGGCCGGTGGCGATGGCGCCGCCGATGGCACGGGCACCGGCCTGCAGGCTGTCGCGGGCGAGGATGGCGGCCTCGATCATGCGCGTCTTCGAGCGGTCCACTTCCTCGGCGGTGACGCCGTCCTTGAGCAGGCGGACGATCTCCTCGTCCACCGCCGCCTCGACCGCTTCCACCGTGACGCCGGGCCGCGGGCTCGCATAGACGCCGAAGGTGCCGAGATCGAGCGCATCGCCGCTGTAGCTGGCGCCGGCGCCGCTGGCGAGCTGGCGGTCGAGCACGAGGCGGCGATGCAGCCGGCTGCCGGCGCCGCCGCCCAGGATCTCGCCCAGCACCTCCAGCGGATAGGCGTGCTGCGTCTCGCCGGTCTTGTAGCTGGGCGCGATGTAGCTGCGCGACCAGCTGGGCTGACGTACGCGCTCGTCCTTGAGCACGACGCGGCGCGCCGCCTGCGCGGGCGGCTCGGCGGGGCGTGCCCGCTGCGGCACCGAGCGCGAAGGAATGGGACCGTAATGGGTCTGGGCGAGCTGGCGCACCTCGTCGGGGGTGACGTCGCCGGCGACGATCAGCACCGCGTTGTTGGGCGTGTACCAGGTGCGGTACCAGGCGATCGCGTCCTCGCGCGTCAGCCCGCGCATCTCGTGTTCCCAGCCGATGATCGGCCGGCCATAGGGATGGTTGAGGAACATCGCGGCGTTCATCTGCTCGCGCAGGCGCGATCCGGGATTGCCGTCGACGACCTGCCGGCGCTCCTCGAGGATCACGTCGCGCTCGGGCAGCACGGCCTCGTC
>CADEDX010000842.1 GCA_902826195.1 uncultured Bradyrhizobium sp.
CAGGCGCGCCAAGCAATCCCATTTGGCAGGGTATGACATTACATTGAGATCAAGCGGGCCTTGACCGGCCTGCCGATCCAGGGCCGCGCATGCCGCGCGCCAAGCGCGGTCGACGCCTGCCGAAGACACAGCGCAGCCTACACCTGCCGCCCAGTGCCTCCGCCGGCGGAACGGATAAGTGGGCAGCGTCACGCGGCGGCGCGATTGCCCCTCATGGAAAGCGTTCCAGGAGACCTCGGCGCCGTCGGCGAACAACCGGCCTATGGAACCCGACACAACGGCCCAGTCTGCCCTTCCCCGCTGCAGCGAGGGCAAAAGCCGGCTCTCATCGCAACCGATGCACTCCATCACCATCGGCAGCAGGACCGTGTGCGGACCGATCTCCAGCCAGTGCGTGATGCCCTCGGCCTGGGCTGCATCAATTGCGTCAGCGAATTGCACCGGCTCGCGCATATGATCGCACCAGTACTTGACGCTGGCAATTTCGCCGGGACTCGTCAGCTTGCCGGTGACAGTCGAAACGAAGCGAATGTTGCCCGAGCCGAAGACCGTCCGGCTTACCCGCGAGCGAAAGGGTTGCATCACCGGCTCTATCAGCGTGGAATGCGCGGGGTGCACGACACGCAGCGGTTTGACACGATATCCGCGTGCCTCGAATGCCGACATAATCGCATCAACAGCCGGGCGTTCGCCGCTGATGACCACATGTGAAGGGCCGTTCAAAGCTGCAATGTTGACGTCGGACCTTGTTGCGACAGCCTCGGCCACCTCGTTCGCCGGAGCGAAAATCGCGGCCATCGCGCCCGGTCGGGCCAATTCCGCTGTAAGGCGCCCACGCTCGGCGACGAGCGTAAGCGCCTCCTCGAGTGGAATGATCCCGGCAACGCACGCCGCAGCGTACTCGCCGAGGCTATGACCCAGAACCAGCGCCGGCTCTATCCCCCAGGAGCGCCACATCGCGGTTAACGCGTATTGGATGGCAAACGTTGCTGGCTGAGCAAATCTCACCTCGTCGATATTGGCTTCGACGTCGAGGATTGTTGAGACGAAATCGACGCCTAGCAACGGCGACAGCACGCGGCCGCAGTGATCGAGCGCGGCGCGGAACACGGGGCAGCCCCCATAGAGTTCGCGACCCATGCCCGCATGCTGCGCGCCCTGTCCGGAAAACACAAAGGCGATCCTGGGGCGCGGTGACGACGCGGTACCGACTGCAAGCGCTTCCTCGGGGCTGTTGCCCAAGAACGCGTCGAGGCTCCTTATAAATCCCGCCGGATTATCGCTTCGACCGGCCAGCCTGTGGGCGAAGTGACTCCGCCCTGTGCTCGCAGTAAAACAGATGTCGGAAAGTTCACCGGGGTCGGCCTTGCTCAACCGCTCACGCATCTTATGCGCCAGATCTCGCAGTGCAGCCGGGTCTTTTGCCGACAGGCACAGCAGATCCGCGGACCGCTTAGCCGTCTGCTTCGGCTCGCTGGCTGGAGGCTCCTCGATGATCGCGTGCGCGTTGCAGCCTGCGAATCCGAACGAACTCACACCAGCGAGACGCCGAGCGGAATCAGGTGCCCAAGGCGTCTGAGTGGTGGGCACAATGATTGGACGCGACCAGTCGATGTGCGGATTGCCTTCACGAAAGTGCAGATTTGGCGGGATTTGGCGGTCCTGCAATGCGGCGAGAACCTTGAGGACGCCGGCAATGCCTGCTGCAGCCTCGAGATGGCCGAAATTGGTCTTGAGTGATCCGATGATCAGAGGCGCAGGACGGTCGGCGCAGAGCGCTTCGACAATCGCACCGACCTCGATTGGATCGCCGAGTGGCGTGCCGGTCCCGTGGGTTTCGACATAGGAGATGTCGTTTCCGGCGACCCCGGCGGACCGCAAGGCTGCCTTGATTACTGCAGTCTGCGCGGGCCCATTGGGTGCCGTGAGGCCACCGCTCTTGCCATCCTGATTGACGGCGCTGCCGCGTACCACGCCAAGGACGCGCTCACCGAGTTTCAGCGCATCGGACAGCCGACGCAGGACCAAGAGTACGCAACCCTCGCTACGCACGTAGCCGTCGGCCCGGGAGTCGAACGACTTGCATCGCCCATCGGCCGCCATCATGCGCCCATTCGAGAAGATGATGTTCATCTCGGGGGCAAGGATCGCGTTGACGCCACCCGTGAGCGCGAGATCACATTCCTTATGGCGCAGGCTTTGACAGGCGAGGTGCAACGCGACGAGCGAAGAGGAGCACGCGGTATCGACGGCGATGGTCGGGCCCGTCAGTCCGAGGATATAGGCGAGACGCCCCGCCGCGACGCTGTGAGCACTTCCAGTGCTGGCATGAACGTCGAGCCGATCAGGGCGAGCGAGAAGCGCGCGGCCATAATCGCTATTGGCGATGCCAAGAAAAATGCCAACCGGCGTCCCGTTGAG
>CADEDX010000843.1 GCA_902826195.1 uncultured Bradyrhizobium sp.
CGCGCCGGTGTTCACCTTCCACGTCGAGGGCCATGCCGCGATCTTCGACGGCGCCGCCACGATTTTCCAGATCACGGACGATCCGGACGCGGCCGCCGTCACGCCGACGGGCGCCAGCATCGTAGCCACCACGAAGCCGGCACTTGCGATGCTGCTCGACCTGCTGCCGGAATCGAAGCGCGCGACGCCGGCCGGTCGCACGCTGCCGCCGGCGCCTTCCGCCACCGATCCGCTGCCGGTGGAATTTTTGCTGCATTCGCTTTCGCAAGCGATGCCCGACAATGCAGTGCTGGTCGAGGAAGCGCCCTCGCATCGGCCCGCAATGCAAAAATTCATGCCGATGCGCGGCCAGGACAGTTTTTACACCATGTCGAGCGGCGGCCTCGGCTACAGCCTGCCCGCCGCTGTCGGCATGGCGCTGGGAAGGCCCGCCGCCCGCATCGTCTGCCTGATCGGCGACGGCTCGGCGATGTATTCGATCCAGGCGCTGTGGACCGCAGCCCGGCGCAATCTGCCGCTCACGGTCATCGTCATCAACAATGCCGGTTACGGCGCGATGCGGTCGTTCAGCCAGGTGATGCAGGTGCGCAACGTGCCGGGGCTGGAACTGCCCGGCATCGATTTCGTCAAGCTCGCCGAAGGAATGGGCTGCCACGCCGTGCGGGTGACGAAATCATCCGAACTCGCAGGCGCGCTCAAGGATGGGCTGTCGCATGACGGCACAAGCCTGATCGAGGTGATGGTGGATTCGGCCGTGCCGCTGCTCTACGCGCAAAAGGGGTGAGGCAATTCCGTAGCCCGGATGAGCGCAGCGATATCCGGGGCGAGTGCCTCCGCGGAGAGGCTTTACCCGGATGTCGCTTCGCTCATCCGGGCTACAGCTCTTCAGCGCATCACTTCCCGTAAGCTTCCCGCATCTTCGCCTGGATTTTTGCCATGCCGCCGATCCAGCGGTCGTAATCCTCGGTCTTCTTGCGCATGTAGCCGAGCACCTGCGGGTGCGGCAGAATCACAAAGGTTTCCGTCTCCAGCCCCTTCAGCACGTCCTGCGCCACCTGTTCCGGTGACAGGTCGCCGTCGCCGGATTGCGGACCCTTCGGGATCGAGCGCAGCATGTTGGTGTCGACACCCTGCGGGCACAGGATCGAAACCTTGATGTTGTCGGCCCGGTGCGAAATCGCGAGGTTTTCGGCAAAACCCACGGCGGCGTGCTTGGTGGTCGAATAGGCCGGGCTGCCGACCTGCGAGAGCAGTCCCGCCGCGGAAATCGTGTTGAGGAAATAGCCGCCCCCGCGCGCCTTCATGCGCGGGATCAGATGCCGCGCCGCATAAACGTGGGCCATGACATGGATCGCCCAGCTGCGCTGCCACGGCTCGTCGGAGCTGCCGCCGGCATTCACCGACAGCGGATCGAAGCCGCCGCCGATGCCGGCATTGGAGCAGAACAGCGCGATCGGGCCAAACTGGCGCTCGGTCTCCTCGATGACATGAAGGATGTCGGTTTCCTTGCCGACGTCGCATTTAAAGGCGGCCCCGCCGATCGGGGTGGCGACGGCGCGCGCGCCATCAGAATCGATATCGGCGACGACGACCTTGGCGGCGCCGGCACGATGGAACGCCTCGCACATCGCCTTGCCGATACCGTTGCCGCCACCGGTGACAACCACGACTTTGCCGGTCACCTGCATGGCCGCTCTCCCTCTTGGAGCATGATCCGGAAAAGTGGGAACCGGTTTTCCGAAAAGATCATGCTCAAACCAACAAGTTTTTACGTTAAAACGATCAGGTCGAGTATAGCCGTATAATGGCAGGCCGCGCCGAGCAAGACGAAGCCATGCCAGATCGCGTTCTGGAAACGCAGCCGCTGCCAGGCATGGAAGATCACGCCGGAGGTGTACAATAGGCCGCCTGCAAGCGTGAGGCCCAGCGTCAGCGCCGGCAGCCGCTCCACCACGGCGTCATACAGCATCATGCCGCTCCAGCCCATGGCGAGGTAAAGTCCGGTCGCCAGCCGGTCATACCGGCCGGGCCGCGCGATCTTCAGCGCAATGCCGACGATCGCCAGGCACCACACCCCGACCAGAACCGCGATGGCGAAATAGCTGTCCTTTAGCTGCATGATGAACGGCGTATAGGTCGCCGCGATCAGGAGATAGATCGCGGAATGGTCGAAGCGACGCAGCACCCATTTGGCGCGGGACACCGGCCAGAGATTATAGGTCGCCGACAGCACCAGCATCGCCAGCAGGCCCGCGACATAGACCGACACGGCGGCGATATCGACGACGGTAGCATAGACGGCGGTCAACACGATCAGCGCGGTGGCGGCCACCAGGCCGAAGCAGATGCCGACGATATGCACGACGCCATCGGCAATCAGTTCGGCCCGGTCGTAGTTCCACTGCATGACGCCGGCCGCC
>CADEDX010000844.1 GCA_902826195.1 uncultured Bradyrhizobium sp.
GAGAAGGCGCGGGAAGAGGCCGAAGCCAAGATCAATCAGGACCAGAGCGTTGCCAAGCAGCGCAAGGCGGACATGATCAAGCTCGCCGACGATTTCGAAGGCGCGGTGGGCGACATAGTCGAGACCGTTTCGACCGCCTCTACCAAGCTGGAAGCATCCGCTGTTACGCTGACTTCGACCGCGGAGCGCGCGCAGGAATTGACAACAATGGTTGCTGCGGCTTCGGAAGAAGCTTCAGCCAATGTGCAGTCGGTCGCCTCGGCGACCGAAGAACTGAGCTCGTCCGTGAACGAGATTAGCCGTCAGGTTCAAGAGTCCGCACGGATGGCTAATGAGGCTGTGGACCAAGCACGCAGGACCAACGACCAAGTTGGAGAACTATCGAAAGCGGCCGCCCGCATTGGCGATGTGGTAGAACTGATCAATACTATCGCGGGACAAACCAATTTGCTCGCCCTGAATGCCACCATCGAGGCGGCGCGCGCTGGCGAGGCGGGCCGCGGCTTCGCGGTTGTGGCCTCCGAAGTCAAAGCGTTGGCCGAGCAGACCGCGAAGGCAACCGGCGAGATCGGCCAACAGATCTCAAGCATCCAGGCTGCGACACAGCAGTCGGTTGGAGCGATCAAGGAAATCAGCGGTACCATCGAAAGATTGTCCGAGATATCCTCGACTATTGCCGCTGCCGTGGAAGAGCAGGGCGCGGCGACGCAGGAAATCTCCCGCAACGTCCAGCAAGCGGCGCAAGGAACCCAGCAGGTTTCGTCTCACATCGTCGATGTGCAGCGCGGCGCTGGGGAGACCGGATCGACCTCGTCGCAGGTTCTCTCGGCGGCGCAGTCTCTGTCCGGCGATAGCAACCGGCTCAAGCTCGAGGTCGGCAAGTTCCTGAACAGTGTGCGCGCGTCTTAAAACGCGATCTCCGGAGTGGGTACGCCGCGTCCATTTGCATCGGGTGGGGGGTCCACTTCGGCCTTTGGCCGATTGTGTTGAAAAAGGCGGTGGTTGCGGACGCCGGTCGGCACGCCGCTGTCAGTTCTGTTTCCCCGAAGTCCGGAAATCGGCAAAAATCTTCAGTTCGACAAGATCGAAACTATCGAGCAACTGGCCGGCCTGACCGATACCCAGATCCAAAACATCGGCATTGGCGGCCGGCAGTTCACAGACCGGGCAAAGGCCTTTCTGGCGTCGTCCACCGATGAGCGCATCAAGGCGCTTGATGCAGCGCTTAGCAGCAAGGAAAAGCGATGAGCGAATTCGATAGCCGCGTTGACGACGCGATGGACCGTGAAGCCACGTATGTCGGCACCCGGATGGATGAAAACCGCGAACAACAGTGGTCCGCCAAGCGGCGCGATGATGAATCGCTTCGCAGTGGCCTGGAGCGCGAGACCGAAAGCCTCGACGATCCGCCGGAAAAAATCAGTCTGGATGAAAAACCCTACGACCGGTTCGCCCGGCACGCCGATCTCCGCGACTATCTGGAGAAGGCCGTTGACCAGAGTTTTTATAATTCAGCGAATGCCGAAAAGAGCGAGCGTTACATTTCGGATTTCGAACTACTCGGTCAGCAAATCCAGAGAAGTCACGGCGTCGACGGTGTGACAGGGCTGCGGCAGATGTTGCAAATCGACGAGGGCCTGCGTAGTCCGGACTTCAATACGCGGGTGGCGACGATGAATCATCTGGTCAACATCGCTCACCAAGATTCAGACTACGCCGCAGCAACATAGCAAAGAGCATACGACGCCACCGTGAAGGATATCGCGGCGGTCGAAAAAAAGTTCGATGTGTCGCCGCAGGTTTGGGATCTCTTGCCGGATTACATGGCTACGCCAGAGTTTCAGCGGCGCAAGACCGGAGACACTGAGCGCGACATCCTCACGGCCGTCCGCATGGTCAAAGAGGGCCTCAAACGCGTGAAGATGCGCTAGGGAGGCTGGATGTGGGCGCTGCAGAACGATTTGAACGCCAGCTCCGCGAGCGATTGGAGGCCGCGCCAGATTCGCAGCGGCTGTAATCCTTCGTGAGGCCGTCGATTTGGCAAAGCCGCTGATTGCCTCGGGACAGCTAAGCCGCGCGCGGGCCATTGCCACCATTCATGCCATCGGGCGCGGGCACGATATCAAATCGCTCACTGCCGGCGGCTCGGGTTTCTTCCGCAACCTGCCCAACGATGATGGGCCACAAGCAGCATGATCAGCAAATCGCAACAACTTCGAGTAGCCAGCGCGCTCGCTGGCATGGATCCACCCCCGAAGGGCGCCGCGATGGTGCGGAAGTGTGACCAGCGCCAGCGCGTCGACCGGGTGACGCAAGCTGACGAACGCGCCGTCAAGCGCGCTGACAAGGCGCGGCGGGCATCCGAAACAGTTCGCACCACCTAAGGCGGCGGCGCCAGTGCGCC
>CADEDX010000845.1 GCA_902826195.1 uncultured Bradyrhizobium sp.
GGTGGTGGCAAGATCGTCAATATCGGCTCGATGATGTCGATCTTCGGCGCCTCGTTTGCTTCGGCCTACGCCGCCAGCAAGGGCGGCATCGTACAGTACACACGCGCCTGCGCGGTGGCATGGGCGCCGGACAACATCCAGGTCAACGCTATCCTGCCGGGCTGGATCGACACCGATCTGACCAGACGTGCCCGCCAGGAAGTCGACGGCCTGCACGACCGGGTGCTGGCGCGGACCCCGGCCGCGCGCTGGGGCGCGATCGACGATTTTGCCGGAATCGCCGTCTTCCTCGCCTCGCCCGCGTCCGACTTCATGACGGGGACAGCTATTCCTGTGGACGGCGGGTATTCAGTCATGGGTTGAGCCAGGCCGCTTCAGTTCGGTGCACCCAACGACCCCCCCCCCCCGGCGAACACCTGGGGTTTTTGCCCTTTCAAACGATTGGTTTTCAAGTGTCAGGCTACTGCACCAGCGGGAAAAAGCTGCAGCGCCTCCACATCAACGGCGAAGATTTGGCGATAACGCGCCCAAATCATGGCGATTCCACGCGCAGAGTAAACATCGCGTTAATGGAACTTTTTTAGCGAACGAAATCCCTGCGCGCGTCGATTGTACTCACATGTGGCAGATAGGTGACGGACGAGTGACAGCTTCCGGCTACGATACGACTCGAATTTGGTTACGAGCCGGGACTCGTTTCTTTTGAAGGGTGTAACTCATGAAAAAGCTAGCTTTATCGACTGTTGCCATCTCTGCACTGCTCACCGGCACGGCACTCGCCGCTGATATGGCCGCCCGGCCATACACTAAAGCCGCGCCGATGGCGGCCGTGTACAACTGGACCGGTTCTACATCGGTGCCCAGGTCGGCGGCGTCTTCGGAGACGTAGATGCGGTGTCCGGCCCGTTCCCGGGCGTGAACAACCAACGTTATTCCTATGACCTGTCCGGCGTGGTTGGCGGCGGTCACATCGGGTATAACTGGCAAGTTTCGCCGAACTGGGTGTTTGGCTTCGAAGGCGACGGCGAAGCCACCTCGGTGCGCGATTCGGGCATCGGTACGCTCGGCTTCTTCCACGAGACGCATTTGAACTGGCTCGCATCAGCGCGCGCCCGCATGGGATATGCCGCAGGCAACACCCTTTTCTACGTGAACGGCGGTGCGGCGTTCGGCGAGGTCGAAGTGACCAAGGCCGTTGTGCCCGGTGCTGCGCCGTTCGCGCGCTATACCGACACCCTCACCGGCTGGACCGCGGGCGCCGGCGTGGAGCACATGTTCGCTCCGAACTGGACCGGTCGCCTTGAGTATCGCTACACTGATCTTGGCGACACCAGCTTCCAGAGCGTGGCCGCCAACTCGCAGGATTACGCCACCGTGAAATTCCACGCGGTCCGCGCCGGCATCTCCTACAAGTTCTGATCTAAGTCAGCTCCAGAACTACAAAAGCCCCGGCATTGTCCGGGGCTTTTTCGTTTCAGAGAATTTGCAGGCACAGTCCTGCCCGCCGCGGGATCTGGCTCGGCTCAAACACTTGTTGCGGAACGCACATGCTCGGGTCGCACGCCCAGCCCTACGAAGCGCGCCGTGATGCCCTGCAGCCAAGGGATGGCGGTAACGAGCCGCAGCACGAGCGGGACTTTCAGCGGCTGTTTCCCCGGCTTCAGCGCGGCGTTGACAATATTGTTCTGCACCACGACCTGCATCCGTTGCGTCATCTTCACGGGGAATTCCCGGCGCCGCCGCACGGCGTCGAGTTCGTGCTCCTTCCATCTTCAGGCGTGACGCTAGCAAGTTGGCGGTCGCGACCGCGTCCTGCACCGCGAGATTGACGCCGACGCCGCCGATCGGCGACATCGCATGCGCGGCGTCGCCGATGCACAGCAGGCCCGGCCGCGTCCAGCGCTTCATCCGGTTGACCGCAACCGTCAGCAGTTTGACGTCGTCCCAGCTTTTCACCTCCGCCAATCCCGATTTCAGGATCGGCGCCATCCGCGCGATCTCGTCGAGCAACGCAGGCAGTCCGTTCGCCCTCACCGCGTCATGCCGCCCCTTGGGGATCACGAAGGCGCATTGCCAGTAGTCGCCGCGGTCGAACGTCACCATCATCCTGCCAGGATCGACGCGGGCAAACAGGTTCTCGGTTTCACCGGCCCGCTTGCCGGCGCGAAACCACAACACGTCCATCGGCGCGCCGATCTCCTCGACCTCCAGGCCGGCGCGTTCGCGCACCAGCGAATGACGGCCGTCGCAGGCAATGGTGAGGTCGGCCTCGATATCGATCACGCCGTCCGGTGTCCTTGCCTTCACCCCCTTGATGCGGTCGCCGTCACGGATGAGATCGATCGCCTCGGCGGACATCATCACGTTGAGCGAAGCGAACCGCCTGCCGCTCTCGCGCAAAAAA
>CADEDX010000846.1 GCA_902826195.1 uncultured Bradyrhizobium sp.
TCCGCTTGACCGAGAACAGCGTCGACGGTGCGATCCATTACGTCTGCATGGATTGGCGGCACATTTTCGAGGTCATGTCGGCCGCACGGCCGGTCTATTCGGAATTCAAGAACCTTTGCGTTTGGGCCAAAGGCAACGGCGGCATGGGGGCATTCTACCGTTCCCAGCACGAGCTGGTCTTCGTGCTCAAACACGGCAGCGCGCCGCACGTGAACAATTTCGAACTCGGGCAGCACGGACGATACCGGACCAACGTTTGGCAGTACCCCGGAATCAGTTCGCTGGGGGCCGGCCGTGCAGAAACGCTCAAAATGCACCCGACCGTCAAGCCGGTCTCGATGGTCGCGGACGCCATCAAAGACTGTTCCAAGCGCAACGGTCTCATCCTCGATCCCTTCGCCGGCAGCGGCACGACCGTGATCGCCGCCGAACAGACCGGCCGTATCGCGCGCGCAATGGAACTCGATCCGATCTACGTCGATACCGCCATCCGCCGCTGGCAGGAGCTGACCGGTGAAGTCGCCATCCTTGCGTCAACCGGCCAAAGCTTCGAGCAGCTCGCGCTGGAGCGGGAATGGCCATGACCAGCTTCGAAAGCGCGCGGAACCGCAGGGCAGAAAGGAAACAATCATGAGCGACGATCCCAAAGTCGGGTATGGCAACCCGCCGAAGCATACCCTCTTCAAGAAAGGCCAATCCGGCAACCTCAAAGGCCGGCCTGGCGGTAGCAAGAATTTCAAGACCGTTCTGCGGGAGGAATTGAACGCCAAGATCGATCTCAAAATCGACGGCAAGTCGGTCCGAATGACCAAACAGGAAGCCGTGGTCAAAGCGATGGTGCATAACGCGATCAAGGGCAGCGCGCGGCACGAAGCGAATCTGCTGCGATCGTTGAACGAAGCAGGGTTGATGAACTACGTCGACCAGGCAACGCAAAGCCTGAGCCCGAACGATGCGGCCATCGTGCGCGACGCCTTCAGGCGACTGGTACGTAACGGCACGGCGCCGCAAAGCGACGTGGCTGAAACAGAAGTTGAAGTCCTGACGCAGGCGGAATGGCGGAAACGCCATGACCTCGACCCGGAGGTGTCCGGCGGCGAGACAAAGTCGCCGCCCGCCGAAGTGCCGGTTGAGCCTGCTGCGCCGGTGGCCCCCGCAGCGCCAGCTCAGCCGGCCCGCACGCTGCCGCCGAATACATTCGTGGGCAAGAGCCGCCTCGGCGTCTATCTGGCCCTCGTTCCCAGCAGGATCCGATAGCCATGTCAAACGACGATCTTTCGTTCCTCGATGAGCAAACCGTACTGAACGCGATTCTGCGCTCGGAATTCAGCGCCTTCATCAACAAGGCGTTTCTGACCGTCTCGCCCGGGGACCGCTACAAGCCCAACTGGCATATCGATGCCATCGCCCATCACCTGCAGCAATGCCGTCTCGGCCAGATCAAGCGCCTGCTGATCACGGTGCCGCCGCGCAATCTTAAGTCGATTTGCGCGTCGGTCGCCTTGCCGGCCTTCCTGCTCGGTCACGATCCCACGCACAAGGTGATCTGCGTCAGCTATTCGAACGAGCTTGCCAGCAAGCATGCGCGTGACTGCCGCGCGGTCATCCAAAGCGAATGGTACAAATCGATCTTCCCCGCCACCCGGATCGACCCCGAAAAGAACGCCGAACTCGAGGTCATGACCACCAGGCGTGGCTTCCGGCTGGCTACCTCGGTCAATGCGACGCTGACCGGCCGGGGCGCCGATACGATCATCGTCGACGATCCGATCAAGCCGCAGGATGCCCTCTCCGAGGCGTCCCGCAAGTCCGTCCTCGAATGGTATTCGGGTACCTTGCTGAGCCGGCTCGACGACAAGTCGGCCGGCTGCATTATCGTCGTGATGCAGCGGTTGCACATGGACGACCTTGCCGGACATTTGCTCGAACAGAATGGCTGGACCGTACTGAACCTGCCAGCCATCGCGACCGAGGTGCAGCGCATTCCGATCGGCCACGGGCAAATTATTCAACGCGCACCGGGCGACGTGCTGCATCCCGATCACGAGCCCATGAACGTGCTCGACGAACTCAAACTGGCCATGGGCAGTTTCCGGTTCTCGGCCCAGTACCAGCAAACGCCGGTTCCGGTATCCGGCAACCTGGTCCAACTGGCCTGGTTCCAACGCTACGCGGAACCGCCAGCCCGGACGACCAACGACATTATCGTGCAGAGCTGGGATACCGCATCGAAGCCCGGCGACGCCAACGATTACTCCGTGTGCACGACGTGGCAGCTGCGCGGCCGCGGCCGCGAGCGACAGAGCTATCTGCTCGACGTCTATCGGGCTCGCCTCGATTATCCGAGTTTGGAACGAAAAGTCGCCGAATTGAAACAGCGGCACGGCGCCCGGATCGTACTCGT
>CADEDX010000847.1 GCA_902826195.1 uncultured Bradyrhizobium sp.
GTCCATGGCGCCGAGAAGCTGATGTTCCTCGGCTCATCCTGCATCTATCCAAAACTGGCGCCGCAGCCGTAGCGCGAGGAC
The DNA here is from genome assembly GCA_902826195.1 of uncultured Bradyrhizobium sp. Classification (GTDB taxonomy): domain Bacteria; phylum Pseudomonadota; class Alphaproteobacteria; order Rhizobiales; family Xanthobacteraceae; genus Bradyrhizobium. The sequence goes on from CADEDX010000847.1 coordinate 82, forward strand.
TCGATGCTGACAGGACCGCTGGAGCCGACCAACGAGCCTTACGCCATTGCCAAGATCGCCGGGATCAAGATGGCGGAGGCCTATCGCCATCAGTACGGCGCCGACTTCATCAGCGTGATGCCGACCAACCTCTACGGCAGCGGCGACAATTATCATCCCGAATACAGCCACGTCGTCGCCGCCCTGATCCGCCGTTTCCACGAGGCCAAGGTTTCCGGCGCCAGGGAGGTGGTGGTCTGGGGCACCGGCACGCCGCGGCGTGAATTCCTCTATGTCGACGATCTCGCGGATGCCTGTGTTCATCTGATGAAGACCTATTCCAGCAGTCGCGACCGGTGAGGACATCACGATCACCGAATTCGCCCGCGCGGGTTGCGGCTACCGTCGGCTATGCCGGCCAGATCACTTTTGACACCTCGCGCCTGGACGGCACACCGCAAAAGCTGCTCGATGTCAGCCGGCTGGCGAAGCTCGGCTGGCGGGCCGCGACCTCGCTGGAGGACGGCATCAGGCCCATCTCGACGAGATAAGTGGCCGCTGAGTCGATGTCAGCGCCGATCGGAATGACCGTTTGCGACCTTATGGAATTCCCTCGATTCTATTCCCGGCTGCTGACGCGATCGATTCCCTCTTCGACCTATCATGCGTAATTGAATACTGGTGCGGTCCGAATCGCGAGCTATTTACGCGACCTGATCAGCGTTGATCCGCATTACTTGCCTGTCACGGAGGATCGTTGATTCGCTTTAGCTGAACCTCAAGGTTAGCGCTTTCTTTACTCAAGGGGGGTACCATCGTCTTGTCGGCCTCGTGTTAGGTCGCGGGCTGCTATCCGCCGCGACAGGGCCCGGCTACGTCGATCAAGATCTGCACGAGGTTTTGCTGGACAACGGCCGTTAGCTCGGGGAAAGCGTCGCCACGTTTGTGGCCCATACGCAACAACATTCCTCGAAATCGGCGGGCATGGCCCTGCACCCTACGCAGCCGCGATCGCTTCGCTTATGGTCGCTCGCGGTTTGGGGCAAATGAATTGGGACTTTCAGTGAGAATTCGGCGCGTTATCTTGGCCCTGCCTGTGCTGACCTTGACAGCGGCATTGGGCGGCTGCGGCTGGATGCCGGTGAGCGGTCCCGCCGCCACGGACATTCTGGCGGGCCAGCGTGACCCGATGAGCCTCAACTATGCGGTTGTCAAACTGACCCCGAAAATCGTCGAGGTCCTGTCCAAGAACCTGCCGCGCCTGTCCACCTTCTCGGCCAATCAGCGGCCGCGCGACATCACCTTCGGCGTCGGCGATGTCCTGACCGTCACGATCTTCGAAGCGGCTTCCGGCGGCCTTTTCATTCCAGCTGAAGGCGCGGTGCGGCCGGGCAATTTCGTCGCCATTCCAAACCAGGCCGTCGACGTCTCCGGCAACATCTCGGTCCCCTATGCGGGTTCCATCCGGGCGCGCGGCCGCACCCCGGTCGAGGTGCAGGAGGCCATTGTCACGGCCCTCAAGAACCGCGCAATCGAGCCGCAGGTCATCGTGTCCATGGTCGAACAGAAGACGTCCATGATTACCGTCCTGGGCGAGGGCCGCGCGGCGCGAGTTCCCGCGACCGCCTCGCCCGAGCGCGTGCTCGACGTCATCAGCCGGGCCGGCCTGGTGGCGGTCGGAGGCTCGACCGGGGCCGCCGGCGCGGAAACCTGGGTGCTGCTGGAGCGCAGCGGCAAGCGCGCCATCGCCCCCTTTGGCGCGCTCATTTACGAGCCGGTGAACAATGTCTACGTGCATCCCAACGATACGATCTATTTGTATCGGGAGCCGCAGACCTTCCTGGCGTTCGGTGCGGTCGGCTCGCAGCAACAGATTCCATTTGGAACCTGGCGGCTCTCCCTCGCAGAGGCAATCAGCAAGGCCGGTGGTCTGCTGGATAGCCAGGCTGACCCGGGCTCGGTGTTCCTCTATCGCGGTGAAGCGCGGGACGTTGCGCAAGCCATGGGGATCGACGTTTCGCCCTACGAAGGCCCGGTCATTCCGGTGATCTATACGATCAACCTGCGCGACCCCGCCGGCCTGTTCCTGGCAAGCTCGTTCGAGATGCGCAACAAGGACATCCTCTACGCCTCGAACTCGGTGTCGGTCGAGTCCACCAAGTTCATGAACTATCTAAATACCGTCAACTCGACTATTCAGGCACCCATGTCGACCGTTACCAGCGCCTATGGCTTGCGAAATATCATCCGCGGCACCGGCGCTGTGCCCAGCATCGTCACCACCGGGGGGACTACGGTCGTAACGCCAACGGCCGCCCCCTAAGAATTTTGCGACGTGAGGC